>CAZTGQ010000243.1:0-2848 GCA_964613345.1 uncultured Acidaminococcales bacterium
AAGCTTTGGCCGGCACTACCCACAAAGGAAAGCTTAATGGTATCCTCAGGTAAGCCTTCCTCTCCATAGCGACGAGAAATTTCACTGCCTAGCATACTACCTGTAACTCTATCCGTATTGTGAATACGTAGTCTAGCTCTAACATTCTTTTTCTGACTCAAGGCAGGCCTACACATTCTCATCAGCTTCGACATGTCCAGTGTATTTTCCAAATTATACTCCACTGTGCGAACAAAGCTATGGCCTACTGTGGTGTCTGTAAAAGGAATAAAGAGCAGGTCCTTAAGATTAACAGTGGCAGCCTTATGGTCAGTTAAATCCCTTCTCTGTCTTAAGCGATCGCAGCGCCCCACCATTTCTTCCACTGTGTGAAAGCCTAGGCGAGCCATAATCTCCCTTAAATCCTGAGCCACAAAATACATGAAATTAATAATATACTCCGGCTTGCCACTAAACTTGTTACGCAGAGCAGGATTCTGAGTACAAATGCCAACGGGACAGGTATTAAGATTGCAAGCCTTGTCCATAATGCAGCCCAAAGCAATAAGAGGTGCTGTACCGAAGCCAAATACATCCGCTCCAAAAAGGGCTCCAATAGCCACGTCTCTTCCTGTTAGGAGCTTACTGTCCACTTCAATTTCTACTCTGTCTCTTAACCTATTGAGCAGAAGTGTTTGCTGAACCTCGGACAAGCCTATTTCCCAAGGAATACCTGTATGTCTTAGACTGGTGCAGGCGGCTGCCCCTGTACCTCCGTCATAGCCACAAATAGTAATGGCTTCCGCTTTAGCCTTGACTACGCCGGCTGCAATGGTACCGATACCTGCTCCGGAGCAAAGCTTCACTCCTATTTGAGCTGAACGATTAACATTTTTCAAATCATAAATTAATTCTGCCAAATCCTCAATGGAATAAATATCATGATGTGGTGGAGGAGAAATAAGAGCTACACCGGTAGTAGAATGTCTGGTTTTAGCTACGTTAGGATAAATCTTGTTACCGGGCAGATGTCCTCCCTCACCGGGCTTAGCACCCTGAGCAAATTTAATTTGCAGCCCCTTGGCATGAACTAAATAATTACTGGTAACCCCAAAGCGAGCTGTAGAAACCTGCTTGACCTTATCACTGGGATCATCTCCGTTAGGCAATAAGGTAAACCGTTCAGAATCCTCTCCGCCCTCGCCACAATTACTCAGGGCCCCAATTCTATTCATAGCAATAGCAATACATTCGTGGGCTTCCTTACTCAAGGCGCCGTAGCTCATAGCGCTGGTTCTAAAGCGTTTCACAATTTCCTCCACCGGCTCCACTTCCTCAATAGGAATACTGGTGCCCGGCAAATAAACAAATTGCAATAAATCTCTTAACCGAAAGACCCCACCTTTGTCAACTCTCTGCTTATATTGCTTATAAACATCATAGTCATTTTCCTTACAGGCCTGTCTCAATAGTCTAACGGTTTCTTGATCTAAAATATGAGGCGTATCTCCATCCTTACGGCATACATAAAAATCGCCACTGGCCACGTCCCCCTCTGTGGTATAGGCGGACAGATGACGAATTTCATTATCCTTGGCAATTTCAGTGAGGCCAATACCGCCTACATGAGAAGCTGTATTAACGAAATACTTATCAATTAGCTTCTTACCGATACCCACTGCTTCAAAGACCTGTGCACCTTGATAGCTATGCACCGTAGAAATACCCATCTTGGACATAACAGATAAAATGCCAGCCACCGCTGCTTTGAGATAATTAGCTCTAGCAGTAGGATAATCCACCTTAAGCTTCTTTTGCTCAATCAATTCCTTTAAGCTTTCTAAAGCAAGATAGGGATTAACTGCAGTTACCCCATAACCAATCAAGGTACAAAAATGATGCACCTCTCTAGGTTCGCCGGACTCCAGAATCAGGCCTACATCAGTACGTACAGTTTTCTTTACTAAATAATGATGAAGAGCTGCACAGGCTAAAAGAGCCGGTACTGCTGCCATTCTGGAATTAACACCCTTATCAGAAAGGATCAAAATATTAGCACCATTTTTAATGGCCTTCATAGCATCTATACAAAGAGACTCAATCGCAGTTTCCAAGGCATCCTTACCACCATTAACAGGATAAAGCATGGAAATAGTAGCGCTTCTCAGCTTGTCAGTGCTAAGGTTTTTAATAACCTCCATTTCATCGTTGCTGAGGATTGGTCTCTCTAAAAACAAAGCTGCTGTTCCCTTTTCATTGGGTTCCATGATATTAGCTACATTACCAACTATAGTAGAAGCAGAGGTAACAATACTTTCCCTCACTCCATCCATAGGAGGATTGGTAACCTGCGCAAAGTTTTGCTTGAAATAATCATAGAGCAGCTGACTTTTATCACTGAGCACTGCCAATGGCGTATCTATACCCATGGCATACATGGCCTGCTTACCATCCCTAGCCATAGTGAGAATTATTCTATTTAAATCCTCCTTGGTATAACCGAAGACCTTTTGCTGCTCCTTAAGGTCATAGGGAATAACCTTATTGCCTACCGCACTGGTATAGCCCTTCATCAAATTATTCAGCTCTACCACATGCTCCCCATACCATTGTCCATAGGGATGCTCCGTAGCCACTAAATGCTTAATCTCCTCATCCTGAATAAGGCGCTTTTTCTTCGTGTCCACTAGGAGCATTTTACCAGGCTCCAAACGTCCCTTATAGAGAATATCCTTGGGATTAACATCCGTCACTCCTACTTCAGAGCTGACAATAACTCTGTCATCCTTAGTAATATAGTAACGAGTAGGTCTTAAGCCATTTCTATCCAGCGTACCACCAATAACATCTCCATCACAGAAGGCAATAG
>CAZTGQ010000244.1:0-2834 GCA_964613345.1 uncultured Acidaminococcales bacterium
GGTCAGTTATATATTAGAGGTGGTTTACCAATTCAAAATAAAGTTTTATTAGATCTTAAGGGTATTTTTAATAAGCAAAGCTATATAAAAAATAAGTATATTTATTGGAGATTATGATATGAGCTATGAAAATTTGAAGTTTAAAAAGGATGCTGTTTTTTTAGTTACAGGAGGAGCTGGTTTTATCGGTTCCAATTTATGTGAAGCTATTTTGAAAATGGGATATAAGGTTAGGTGCTTGGATGATTTATCAACAGGTTTAGAAAAGAATATTACTGAATTCATTGCAGAGCCAAATTACAGCTTTATAAAGGGTGATATAAAGAATTTAGACACTTGTCTGGAAGCCTGTGCTGGTGTTGATTTTATATTACATCAGGCAGCGTGGGGTAGCGTACCAAGAAGCGTTGAGATGCCCTTGTTTTATGCTCAAAATAATATGCTGGGCAATGTTAACATGTTGGAGGCGGCTACAAAATGCGAGGTGCAAAAATTTGTTTATGCTAGTAGCTCATCTGTATACGGAGATGAACCACATCTGCCTAAACAAGAGGGAGTTGAGGGTAATTTGCTCTCACCCTATGCTGTCACTAAACGCTTTGGCGAGGAATATGCCAAGCAATATACTAAGTATTATGGATTAGATACCTATGGTATGCGCTATTTTAATGTTTTTGGACGTAGACAGGATCCTAACGGTGCTTATGCAGCTGTTATTCCCAAATTCATTAAGCAGCTCTTAAATAATGAACGACCTACCATTAATGGAGATGGAAAACAGTCTAGAGACTTTACCTACATAGATAATGTGATAGAGGCTAATTTGAAAGCTTGCCTAGCACCTAGCTCAGCAGCAGGAGAAGCTTATAATATTGCTTTTGGTGGTAGAGAATATTTGCTTGATATTTACCATTCTTTAGCACAGGCCTTAGGTAAAGATGTTGAACCAAACTTTGGCCCTGATAGAAAAGGAGATATTAAGCATAGTAATGCTGATATTTCTAAAGCACGTGAATTTCTGGGCTATGATCCCCAATACAGTTTTGCAGCAGGGATCGAATTGGCGATAGATTGGTATAAAGCCAACTTATAGATAAATTTTAAAAGTGCTGTAAGGGTGTACTATCATCCTTTACAGCACTTTTAAAATTTGAATTTAGCTTTTTATCCTTGCCACAATGCTCTTTAGCCTTTATGTTATTGCATAAAGTGGTTTTTCATGACAAAATGACTTTAATTTATAGTGGACTGCAAATTAAAGTCATTTGGGAGGGCGTAGGGAATATATTCCAAGAGAAATGGAACGCAAATTTTTAAATATGAACTGCGCTTTCTATATACCCTGTAATATTTTGTAAATAGAGCAGAGCTACTTCAAACTGTACAATACCCCCTGTCTGTGGACAGGGGGTATTGTGTTATGCTTATTTAATTTTGATTTTTAGATGTAGTTACCAATCGCGACTGGAGCCACCGCCTCCGGATGAACCGCCACCGAAGCCGCCTCCGCCAAAACCACCACCGCCGAAGCCACCGCCTCCACGTCCACCTCCTCTAAAGAGGAACATGTAAAAGAGCATCCGTAGTAGTGCTCCGCGTAGAAAAATCTGGTCCAGGATTAAGATGACAACCACTAAAATGATTATCCCTAGATTGAGCCAAATAGAACCGCCACGTTCCTCCGGCACCTGTTCAGGCAGTCTTTGGACATTTAAGTCACTGGCAGAAAGCTTATATTCCTTGAGTACGGTATTTACTAGGGCAGAATAGCCATTTAAAATACCCTTATCATAATTGTTTTGCCTAAAATTAGGCAACATATACGTATCTTGAATTCGTCCGGTTAGTCCATCTGGCAAAGCTCCCTCTAGACCATAGCCGACTTCAATTCTGGATTTACGATCATTTACAGCCACTAAAAGCAGTACGCCGTTGTTTTTTTCTTTATCCCCAATTCCCCAAGAGCGATACAATTCGGTGCTATATTCTTCTAAGCTGTTACCTTCTAGGGAAGGTACAGTTACCACTACCAACTGAGCCTTTGTCTTTGCTGCTAGAGCTTGACTATAGGCGTTAATGGTGCTTTTAGTGGAGCTGGATAATACCTTAGCATAATCCTGAACATAGATGCTGCTGGTAGGCTTGTCCGGCACCTTTGCTGCATTGGCATTAGAGGTGAAGAGGACTAGCTGGCAGATAGCTACAACAGCGAAGAGAAATCTTTTCAGCACCATTTCCCCGTGCTTAACCATTACTAAAAGTTCACCTTAGGAACGGCTTTTGCACCTTCCTCAGCTTTAAAGTAATCCTTATTGGTAAAACCAAGCATGCCAGCGTAAATAACAGTGGGGAAGGTTTTAATTTTAGTATTAAAGCTTTGAGCAGCTTCATTATAATCCTTACGAGCTACGGCCAGTCTATTTTCTGTGCCAGCCAGCTCATCCTGTAATTGAGCAAAATTTTGGTTGGCCTTTAGTGCTGGATAATTCTCGGAAATAGCCAGTAATCTAGAAAGGGCACCATTTAATTCGCCGTTGGCAGCAGCCTTAGCCGTAACGGTAGTGGCTCCTGCTAGTTTAGCTCTAGCATCGGAAACATTTTTAAAGACTGCAGTTTCGTGAGCAGCATAGCCTTTAACAGTATTAACTAAATTAGGTATGAGATCCGTGCGACGTTGCAGCTGATTTTCTACCTGACTCCATTTGCCTGATACATTTTCGTTAGCAGCTACTAAACCATTGTAGGAACCCATTATGGAGCCTATTAATAGCACTAGAACAACAATTACACCTATAATAATTTTTTTCATTTTCTTCCTCCTTGAGATTCAACCT
>CAZTGQ010000245.1:0-1759 GCA_964613345.1 uncultured Acidaminococcales bacterium
GATCATGCATTTCCAAAAATTGATGAGGGTGATGTCTGCCACCTGCAAATAAAACAGCATGCTCATGCATGATTTTTTGTATTTCGTCCCAGTTACTACCCACTAGCTGAATGTCAATGCCCAGCTTTTTGGCCTGTTCTGCTACTACTATGGCTGTATTAGTCCGTACCACATCCGCAGATGGATGATAGAGCTTAAAGGTAGCTTTAGTACCATTCTTTTCTCTAATACCATCATTATCCTTATCTATCCAACCTGCCGTTGTTAAAATAGCCTTAGCCTTTACTATATCACCATCCACCACTGTAGTAGCTTCATTCCACCAAGGCATTTTATCAACTACACTGTAGGCCTTCTTCCCATGACCGTTTAATACAGTATTAATAATGGCTTGCCTATCAAGACCAATGTTTAAAGCTCGACGTATAGCTTTATCAGCAGTTACATCATTGCCTACAGGATATCCTTGAGGGCTGGTCGCGTACCCTGATTTTTGATTAGGCAAGGAAAGTCCCCGCACGTCATTACTCTCAAAAGAAAAGAGCTTGAAATCAGGAATATTTTCCTTGGCAAATTCCGGAAGAGTATATATGAGATCAACTGTACCATTTTTAGCTGCCGCTAAAGCAGCATTTTCATTTAAGAAAAGAAGTGTAACTTTTTTAAAGTAAGGCTTCTTGCCATGATAATTATCATTTCTCTCAAGAATAGCCTGCTGTCCTTTATCCCACTGAACTAATTTGTAGGGACCGGAACCAATAGGATTTTCCGAATAGTTCTCTCCGTAATATTTACGAGGAAGAATAGGAATTTCCGTTAGTTGAGCAAAAAAAGTTGATCTAGGCTGTGTTAAATGAAAGACCATGGTCAAGGGGTCAGGAATATCTATTTTCGACAAAAAGCTTAAATCCCAATTAGTGCCATCCTTTTTCATGGCTTCGTAGGTGAATTTTACATCCTCTGCTGTTACAGGTTCACCGTTGGAAAATTTAAAATCATCATGCAAATGAAAGGTCCATGTTTTACCATCCTTACTTACTTCATAGCTTTTGGCATAGTCTCCTACAATATCTAAGTCAGGTGTTTTTTTGAGCAAAGCACTGTGTAAAATTTGAGTTTGACTGTATAACCCCCACCGCTTCTTGGGATCAAAATCTCCAGGAGGTCTTGTACCCATACATACTACTATAGAATCCTTAGGTTGATTAAGGGTAGCTGCTTTTTTATTACAGCCTCCCAATGATAGAGCCACTAGACCAAGGCAAAAGAAAAAAACTATTTGCTTTTTTAACTGCATTTTATCATCCTCCTAATAAAATTTTACAAGTTAGTTTGTTCTAACTAACTTGCTAGATTATAGCATGCAATAATTTAGTTAGCAATAACTAACTAAAGACTTTACTATCTTGTAAAATTCAGCAAAAAAGTCCCACTGGAAAGTGGGACTTTTAGAAACCTGTTGCCTCTTAATTTTTCAAATTATTAACTGGAGCTACCCTCTTAAAGGATTTCAGAGAAGTAGTGAAGGATTGTAATTTAATGGCGTAATTAATGGTATCATCGGTAGAAAATCTAATTTGATAGCCTACCCCTTCCGGAGAAAATAAATATGCCGTTAGAACAAAAACCTTCTTTAAGTCATCACTGTCAGTAGAATGAATGAGACTACCGTTAAGCCCATCTAGCACCAAGGGCTCATGTCGTACAATGGAAATATTGGGAGTGAACTTAGTTATTTTTTGCAAAAAATCTGCTTCGG
>CAZTGQ010000245.1:1812-2767 GCA_964613345.1 uncultured Acidaminococcales bacterium
AGTATCCTGCATCATAGGCTTACCAAGCCTTAGATCCTTAGTAAGTGTAACGAGGCCCTGTTTAGCACTTAGCTTTTCTCCCTGGGGTGAAGTAATCGTTAGGACAAATAGCTTGTCATTTCCCACTTGGTAGGCTCTACCAAGTACATAATTTCTTTTTAAATTACTTTTAGTCGGGGCCTGGAGAGCAAATTCCAGACTATTATCCTCTTGCTTAGCCATAAAATTTGCTTCTGTAGCCGAGGCCTTTGTCTTGTTGTCAGAGGCAGCATTTTTCAGTGCTGCTTCCTTCTGCAAGGCTTCTAATCTGCTTTTCAAAGAGCCCTCTTTGTTAGCCTTAGAAGCAATTGTCACTAAAGCTGCGGACTTTGGTTGAGCCTCAAAAACAAAATCGCTATAATCTTGAGCTTTTTTAATAAAGGAAGCTAATTCCTTTTGCTGCTGGAGAGAATATTGCCTCAGCGGTACTGATAAGAAGTTAGGCAGAGAATAGAGATCTCCGCTTACCAGTTGACTATCCCCTACCACAAAACGAACTCCTGTAGAGGTGTGATACAATTCACGGGAACCAGGTGGCAGAGTTAAACGATAGCCACCACCTTCTGATCTAAAATATTGATTACCACTAGGGGCAGCTTGAGCCTGGTTACCCAGGCTCAAAGCTACGGCTATGGTTAAGAAAATACCTAAAAGATTTTTTCTCATAACATCATATCCTAACATATTCTTTTACCTTTCAAAAACTATTTCTGGGAGAGATATTCGTCGATTGCCACGGCTGCCTTTTTACCAGCGCCCATAGCGGAAATTACAGTAGCAGCACCGGTGACGATATCACCGCCGGCAAAAACGCCTGGAATAGAAGTAGCTTCCACTTCATTTACTGTAATAAGACCCTTTTTGTTAGTTACTAAATCAGGAGTAGTTTGTTTGAGCAAAGGATTTGGGCCTTGGC
>CAZTGQ010000246.1:0-2754 GCA_964613345.1 uncultured Acidaminococcales bacterium
ATAAAGCTTTCATCCTTGCGGTCCTGTCTCTTGGCACAAATATCGTCATATCCCTGTTGCCAGTATTCAATCATTTCAGGAATGAGAGTGGGGGGATGCTGCAAATCAGCATCCATGATAATCACAGCATCGCCCTTGGCGTAGTCTAGGCCAGCCAGCATGGCAGCTTCCTTACCAAAATTGCGAGAAAAACTCAGATAGGATACTCTGGAATTGCTTTTTCGGAGCTCCTGTAATAGGCGTAGGGTATTATCCCTGCTACCGTCATTAACAAATAAATAGTTAAAGGAGCAGGTGGTTATATTATTGAGGATAGGAGAAACAGCTTTATAAAAGAGAGGAAGGGATTCCTCCTCGTTGTAGCACGGTACAATGATAGTGATAAGCTTCATAGGGCTTTCCTTTCTTTTTCCATTTACTACTTATATATATGTCAATATTATAGCACATGTAGGCTGCTAGAATATTAACAATATTGCCAATACATGAATTTATTGAAGATATTTGTAGTTTAATATGGGAAGCTATATAATAAATGCTAAGGAATAATGATTTAAAACAGAGAAGGAGTTTTAACGTGAGGTTTTTGCAGCAGCTTCAGCAAGATGTTCGATTGTTTTTATATATGAATGGCTTAATAATGCTTTTTCGTTTGGTCTTTATATTACTTTTTAGCAGTCAGTTGAATGATAATGGAGTTTCAGAAACATGGCTGGCTTTGTGGTATGGACTTAGAATCAGTCTTAAGACTACAGGGATAATAGTAGCGGTACCTTTTCTTTTTGCCAGCTTGCCGTCAGCATTTTGTGTTAAATGGCCTTCCGGTGGTATACGTAAATATTGGGGAGCAGTCTGTATAATGTTTTTCACCTTTTTATTTATGGCTCGCATTCCCTATTATAAAATATATACCCAGGGCTTTAATGCTATGCTAATTAATGGTCTTGTTGATGATACAGACGCTATCATAAAAACGGCGTTGGATCAATATCAGTTGTTGCCCAGACTTCTTGGAGTAGCTGTTTTGGGAATAATTCTTGTATGGTTATGGTTTATGCTCCAAAAGCTACCATTACGGCAATTCAATAAACACATTAAGTGTTATATATTTAGTTTTGCAGTAATACTACCCTTCATATTTATTTTTTTCCGTTTTGGTGGTGGATATAGCTATGATACAGGTATCAATTGGGAAAATGCAGCACGTACTAGTAGTAATCTGTTGAATGAAGCCATTTTAGATGATGGACAGGCCCTGTATAGAGTTTGGAGCATATATGAGAACACTAACAGTAATAAAACTATCAAAGTTACGGTAGAAGAAACACAAGCAGCGCTGCAGATACTGGGAGGAGATAGGAATGCTCCTAGCTTGGATGATGGATTAAAACGTATTAGCAAAGGCCATAATTTACTTGTTAAGCCAAAACAAATTATATTTGTTTTAGGAGAAAATTATGCTTTATGGCCCTTGCTTGCCTCTTATAGAAAACTGGATTTAATGCCTACTGGTGTTAAATTGGAGAAGGAGGGGGGGTATACCTATCATTTTTTAGCTAATGGTAATGGAACAATGACGTCATTAAATGGTTTGTTGACAGGCTTAGTAGATGTTAGTTTGTATCCGAATTATATGAGTGGTATTAAGAATGATAATTATCCTACAGGTATTGGTAGTATGATGAAAGCGGCAGGATATAAAACTGTTTTTTGGTATGGTGGTAGCGGATCTTGGCAGAATTTGCATAATTATGTTTTGAAGCAAGGTTTTATGGAATTTTATGGTGCAGAAAACTTTGCTAAGAGTAGTCTCAGTACCTGGGGAGTAGCTGATGAAGCACTTTTCAAGAATGTAGAGGACTATATGGCTGAAAAGAGTGAACCAACCTTTCATTTTATCTTAACTAGTAGTAATCATCCTCCCTATGCCATGGATGTGGATAGTAGAGGCTTTCAACGGAATAAGGTTGCTTCTTTACTTCCTCCTGAAATAAATAGTAGTAAAGATAATTTGAATCAGTTAGGGCACATTTGGTATGCTGATGTGGCAATCGGTAATTTCATAGATGAAGTGAAGAAGCAATATAAGGATGCGTTGTTTGTGGTAACAGGAGACCATGCAGAACGATTTAGTTTTGCTAAAGAGGTTTCATTGGAGGAATTAAATGGGGTGCCATGTTATTTTTATGGAACTGGTGTTACTAAAGAATTCCTGTCTTCATCTAGCGTGGGTAGTCATGTGCAAATGATACCTACACTAGCCGAAATGTTACTTCCAAAAGGGAGTTGTTACTATTCGTTGCTACCGCCTTTACAGAATTCCAGACAGGCTTTTAATTATAAATTGGTTATTGAACCGGGAGAAAAGGCAAAAATGTTGGAGGAAAAACAGGTGAAAGATGTCGGACTTAAGTCGCAGATGAATGCAGCTAGGAAAATTAGTATTCGTCGCATGATAGATGGTAGGGAGCTGCAGTAGACGTTTAATTAATACCACATACTTAAACAATAAATCCCCCTGTCCATGGACAGGGGGATTGTTATTGGTGGAATTTTTATAAGATTTTGCTTAGCCAGTCTGCTAGCTTGAGACGTAGCAATTCTTTTGTGAAATTTCTGCCGACATTTTGTTTACTGAGCTGGGGCATGGGTACATTTTTAAAAGCTGATTTTTGGAGCAGCTCATAATAATAGGCATTGAAATTTTTGTGTTGAGCAAATTCCCAAGCTTTATAACGACCTGCATAGTGCAAA
>CAZTGQ010000247.1:0-2733 GCA_964613345.1 uncultured Acidaminococcales bacterium
CCAAGGCTTAAGCATATTAGCAAGAATTTTACCTAGGGTGCTTTTTCCACAACCGCTTTCACCATAAAGTCCTAGAATTTCACCGCGCTCCAAGGTGAAATTTACATTGTTTAGTAATGGACTTTCTCTTCTATATCCTGCAAATATATTTTTCGCCACTAAAGTCATGTTAGCGCCTCCCTATAATTTATAAAATCATTTTCAGGTAGGCAGAGCCATAGCTTTCTAGTATAGCTATCCTTCAAATCATGACCTCGTCCGGTGAACGCCTTGACTGGAGCTGTTTCTATGGTAGAACCATCCTTCATCACAGTTACTCTATCTCCTATAGTGAGAGCGGAAGAAATATCGTGAGTAATCATAATAACCGCAGCACCTTGATCGGCAAAGCTTCGTAACTGTTTTAAAATAGCATTTAAAGCAGCTTGATGAATACCCGGTGTCGGCTCGTCAGCAATGATGAGCTCTATCCCCTCTTTTACACTGGTGGCAAAAAGAACACGGCGGAGCATACCTCCGGATAGCTGATAAGGATATTTGTCACCATCCTCTACTTGGAGACTATAGGTTCGTAGCAGCGAAGCTTCTTTTTCTTTTTTTTTACCATCTAGGCCCAAGCTTATTTGTTGCCCAACTTTCATGAGGGGGTCAAGATAATTTACGGATTGGGGTACGAAGGCTATGGTTTGCCCTCGTAGGGCGCTTTTTCGTTCCGCAGTCAAGAGCTCTCCCTTGTAAAAAATTGAGCCGCCACAATGAGAATTAGCAGGCAGTATACCAAGAATAGCATGTGCTAAGAGACTTTTACCACTACCGCTAGCACCAATTATGCCATGTACCTCTCCGGCTCGAATATCAATATTTAAAGACTTAATTGGTTGAACGATTCTTTGTTGCCAAAGGTGAGTATATTGTTGAAAACTTATAGCTAAATCCTCTACCTCCAAAACTATTTTATCTTTCATAATTTCTCCTATTCATTAGCACTAAAGGGGTTGCTTAAAATACGGCACTCTTCCCCAATATTATCAAAGCTTTTAACTATCAGGACTAAAAGTAAACCGGGACAAACAGCCAGCCACCACTTACCCACGGAAATGTATTTCACTGCTTCCGCAAGAATTAAGCCTACAGAGGGCATTTGTACCGATAAGCCAAAGCCTAAAAAAGTAATAGCCGCTTCATGCATAATAGCGTGTGGAAACAGGAGTAAAAAGCCGACCATTATTTGAGGTAGTAAATGGGGTAAAATATGTCTCACAATAATAAACAATCTGCTTTTACCTAAATTTCTGGAAATAGCAATATATTCACTGGAGCTCATGGTCCGCACTTCATTGCGTACCAGCCTTGTTAGTATCGGCCAATGAGTTAAGCCCACTCCCAGAACTACACCTTTAATACCGCCTCCCACCATGAAGGAAATAAGTATAATGAAAATCAGGTGAGGCATGCCCATAAATAGATCTACTAACCACACAATGAATTCATCTATTTTAGAGCTACCTACTCCTGCCATAACTCCTAGGATAGTGGCAATCCCAGCACCAAGCACTGCTCCGATAAAGCCCACAGCTAAGGATATGCGTACCCCCTTAATTGTACGCACCAGCATATCCCTGCCCATCCAGTCTGTACCAAAGGGATGCTGCCAGGAGGGCACTAAATCTTTTTTAGCAAAAGAGCTTACAAGATGGTCATCGCTTAGATATTTTCCTAGAAAGAGTAAAAGACATAAAATCATAATAGTGCTTAGCACATGGACAAAAAGCCTTTGGCGATGATTTTTTATCATTAGCTACGCCTCCTTCAGTCTAGGATTAATTAAGGCATTAACTATATCACCTAGCATATTACCACTAAAGACGAAAATAGCACTGATGAGCACAATACCCATAAGCAAGGGCAAATCTCCCTTTAAACCAGCTTCTGTTAGGGTAGACCCCAGACCCGGATAAGAAAAAACCTGTTCTGCCAACACTGAACCGCCAAAAAGCTCTCCAAAATAAGCAAATTGCAGGGTAATTACAGGGGCTAGTGCATTTCTAATACCGTGATTAAAGATGATTTGCCATTGACCTTCTCCTCTAGCCTTAGCGAACAATACATATTCACTACTTAAAACAAAGAGCATTTTTTCTCTGGTGTGCATAGTTGTATTGGCAATGCCAATAATACTTAAGGTGGCCAAGGGTAAAAGAAGGTGATAAAATCTATCTCCTAAGGTCACTTCCTCCCTACTGAGACCAATGGGGACACTTATGCCAATGGGCAGCCATCTAAGCCAGACAGAAAAAATAATAAGCAGCATTAAGCCCAGCCAAAAAGTAGGTACTGATGCTTGAAAATAAGCGAACCAGGTAATGATTTTATCCAGCAATTTTCCTCTATGCATCGCAGCTAAAGAACCTAAAATAAAGCCCAGGCAACCTGAAAGTATCCACGCCGGTCCCATAAGAAAAATAGAGGCGATGAATCTTTCGCTAATAATAGTGCTAACCGGTTTATGATGAAGCTTGGAGTACCCAAGGTCTCCCTGCAGCAAATGCTTTAGCCAACTGTAATATTGAATATGAAAGGGCTGATCCAGTCCCCATTGTACTCTTAGAGCTTGGTGTTGCTCTTTGGTAACGCTTACCTCACCACCTAAATAAGCAGTTATGGGATCAATGGGTGAATTATACATCAAGGTAAAGGATAAAACAGAAAGTCCTAGAAGTAGGGTTAAGCCTC
>CAZTGQ010000248.1:0-1697 GCA_964613345.1 uncultured Acidaminococcales bacterium
TTCAGAAGCCTTTTCCATTTTAGCCTTGAGCTCTCGTTCCAATTCGGTTAGCTTGCCTTCTAAAAGCAAGATAACTGACTCCACCATTTTCCCATATTCCTCCTTGGACACCTTGCCGCTACAGGGTGCCAGGCAACGCTGCAAATGAAACTGCAGACAGGGTCTTTGAGCCTTCAGATTACGACAATGTCTGAGGGGGAAAAGAGAACGAATGAGCTTAATATTGGTATGCAAGGCTCCCGCATCAGCAAAGGGGCCAAAATATTTGCCCCCATCAGTAAGGACTCTTCTTGTCACCAGAACTCTGGGAAAATCCTCTTGAGTAGTAATTTTCAAATAGGGATAGGTTTTATCATCTTTAAGACTAATGTTATAGTGAGGACGATACTTCTTGATTAAATTACATTCAAGAATGAGCGCCTCCATTTCATTAGCAGTTACAATGGTTTCTATATCCGCCACATGCTTAACTAAGGCTTCCACCTTGGGCGAAAGCCTACTGCTTTGGCGAAAATAGCTCCGCACTCTATTTTTTAAAATAATAGCCTTACCCACGTAAATAACCTTACCCTTAGCATCATGCATAAGATAGACACCGGGAGCATTGGGCAGCACAGCTAAAGCTTTAGCAACTGCTTCTAACATTTTAAAATCCTCTTCACATACTGTCCTGTATAAGACTTCTTCACCTTAGCAATTTCCTCCGGCGTGCCAGTAGCTACAATAGTACCGCCCTTGTCTCCGCCTTCAGGACCTAAATCAATAACATAATCAGCGGTCTTAATAACATCTAAATTATGCTCTATTACTAGAACTGTATCTCCCGCCTCCACCAATCTTTCCAATACCTCTAAAAGCTTAGCTACATCTGCTACATGAAGACCGGTGGTAGGTTCATCTAAAATATAGAGAGTTTTGCCTGTACCCCGTTTGGATAGCTCTGTAGCTAGCTTCACTCTCTGGGCCTCACCACCGGACAAGGTGGTTGCCGCTTGACCTAAATGAATATAGCCCAGCCCCACATCCTCCAAAACCTGAAGCTTGCGTAAAATCTTCTCTTGATTTTGAAAATAAGTACAAGCCTCACTAACAGTCATAGCTAGCACATCAGCAATATTCTTTCCCTTATAATGCACCTCCAGGGTGTCCCTATTATAACGAGCTCCTTTGCATACCTCACAGGGCACATAGACATCCGGCAAAAAATTCATTTCAATCTTATTCATGCCATCGCCACTACAAGCCTCACAGCGTCCACCCTTTACATTGAAGCTGAAACGGCCGGGCTTATAGCCTCTCACCTTAGCCTCATTAGTAGTACTAAACAGAGTACGAATATAATCAAAAACTCCTGTGTAGGTAGCAGGGTTGGACCGAGGAGTGCGTCCAATAGGTGATTGGTCAATATTAATAACCTTATCTATATTATTTTTGCCTAATATTTTTTCATAGGCCCCAGGTCGTACTCTGGCTCCATGAAGCTCTCTAGCCAAGGCTTGGTAAAGAATATCATTAACCAAGGTAGACTTACCACTACCGCTGACACCGGTAACTACGGTAAAGGTACCCAGAGGTATAGTCACATCTATATTTTTTAAGTTATTGGCCCCAGCACCCTTAATGGTAAGACTCTTCCCATTTCCCGCTCTTCTTACCAAAGGCACCGGAATTTTCTTTTTCCCGGATAAATATTGTCC
>CAZTGQ010000248.1:1707-2708 GCA_964613345.1 uncultured Acidaminococcales bacterium
TCTCCCGCTCCCGGTCCTACATCTATGATTTGATCGGCAGCACGCATGGTATCTTCATCATGCTCTACCACTAAAAGAGTATTACCCATATCACGTAGATTCTTCAGGGTTTCCAAAAGCTTGTCATTATCACGCTGATGCAAGCCTATACTAGGTTCATCCAGGATATAAAGCACACCAACTAAACCTGAACCAATTTGCGTTGCTAAACGAATGCGTTGAGCTTCACCTCCAGATAAGGTTCCCGCCGGTCTATCCAAGGTCAAATAATCAAGTCCCACATTATTAAGAAAGCTCAATCTAGCCAAAATTTCTTTCAGAACCTGTTTACCAATTAATTGCTCTCTTTTCGTTAGCTTTAAATTTTGAAAAAACTTAATAGCAGCGCTTACGGTAAGCGCGGTCACCTGCTGAATATTCTTATCTCCAACTGTAATAGCTAAGACCTCAGGCTTAAGTCTGGCGCCATGACAGGTGGGACATGGTATGGAAGTCATATAGGTTTCATAATCCAATCTTTGAGCTTCGCTCATGGACTCCCTGTGCCGTCTTTGCAGAACGGTCATAATACCCTCAAAGCCCGTTTTATGCAGCTTCGTCTCACCCATAAGATTTTCGTAATAAAAAGAAAATTCCTCTCCGGCAATGCCATAAAGAAGTTCATCCTTCTGCTTTTTCGTCAGCTCCTGCCAGCTAACATCCAGAGTAAGTCCTCTGGTTTTCAGCACACTTTCCAGCTGTCTGAGAAAATAGGACTTTAGGTTAGAGCTAACGGCAGCAATGGCACCCTGACCAAAGGGCAGGGACTTGTCCGGAATAATCAAATCCAAATCAAATTCCATATGTCTACCCAGACCTGTACAATCAGGGCAGGCTCCATAGGGAGCATTAAAAGAAAAAAGGCGAGGCTCTATTTCCGGCAGGCTAATACCACATTGGCTACAAGCAAAATGCTCACTATATACAGTGCTTTGACCCCCCACCTCTTCTATTTCCACAAT
>CAZTGQ010000249.1:0-2680 GCA_964613345.1 uncultured Acidaminococcales bacterium
CCTAGACTAGAAGTTTTGTTCACAGTAGGTGAGGAAGCAGGGCTTTTAGGTGCGAAGTTTATGGATATGTCTCTTTTGCAATCTAAAATTGGTTATGTTTTTGATTCCCCAGGCAGCGTAGGGCGCTTCATCAACGCTGCTCCGGGCAGCTATAGTTTACAAGGTGAGCTTACAGGATTAGCTGCTCATGCAGGCAATGAACCGGAAAAAGGTTTGGATGCAGCTAAAGCCATGTGTGAAATTTTGGCAACTATAAAAAGCGGAAGACTGGATGAGGAAAGCACCGCTAATTTTCCTGTCCTTTCTACGGGTTCCACTGTCACCAACGTAGTTTGTGATTATGCTTTGTTTAAAGGTGAAACCAGAAGTAGAAATAAGGAAAAATTAGAGGCTTATGTTGCTTATTTTGAAAATCACTGTAAGGAAATTGCAGCTAAACATGGTGTTCAGCTTAAGCTTACGGACAAAGAGAAAATGCTGCCGTTTTTTATCAGCGAGGAAGAGCAGGTCTTGCGCCTAGCCAAAGCAGCCTGTGAGAAATTAAAAATTAATTGGGTGATTAATGCAGGTGGCGGCGGTATGGATGCTAATATTTTTAATGCCAAGGGCATGAACTGTATTGGTGTGGCTACAGGTTACACCAGAAATCATACTAAACAGGAACAGTTGGTTTTAGCAGATTTTTATAAGGCTGCCCACTTAGCAGAAGAATTAATCAGAGGCTATGCTCTGGAATGCCCAGGTAAATAAATTCTACCCATCCCTAGCCTTAAGGAAGTATTGACTTTAAGGCTAGGGATGGGTATGCTTATATCATACTAAATAAGTAAGGAATGAGAACTATGACAAAAATTGTGGTGGCAATGAGTGGCGGCGTAGATAGCAGTGTAACTGCAGCTCTTTTATTAAAACAGGGCTATGAGGTTATGGGCTTGAATATGAGGCTATGGCAGGATGAGCGGCTCAAGGCTAATCATCAGGCAGAAATAGATGCGGCTAAGGTTTGTTCCATTTTAGGGATTGAGCATAAGGTAATGGATTATACAAAATTTTTTAGAGAAACAGTGGTAGAGAATTTTCTTACCGAATATGCGCTGGGACATACGCCTAATCCCTGCGTATATTGTAATAAAAAATTAAAATTTGGTGTTTTGTATGAGGCAGCGATGAAAGAGGGCGGAGATTATCTTTCCACCGGGCATTACGTTCGTCTAACGCAAAAAGATGGCTTCCATTATATACAAAAGGCCGCTTATTTGGCTAAGGATCAAAGCTATGTGCTTTATCATTTAAATCAGGAGATACTTTCTCATGTGGTCTTTCCTCTTGGAGATTATGATAAACCTCAGATCAGAAAATTAGCGGAGGAAATGCAATTGCCTGTCTTTGCTAAAAAGGATAGTCAGGAAATCTGTTTTATTCCTGATAATGATCATCATAGCTTTTTGGCAACCTATGGCAGTAAAAAAGAGCGGTCTGGGAACTTTGTGACTACTAAGGGGCAGATTTTAGGTGTGCATAAGGGCCTCAGTCACTATACAGTAGGCCAGAGAAAGGGACTGGGTATAGCCAGCACGGAGCCCTTTTTTGTGCTAGCTTTGGACAGCCAGACTAATACAGTAGTTTTAGGTTATAGTGAGGAAGCCGCTTGTCAGGGACTTAAAGCAGTTGATGTTGTTTTTGCTGATGGCAAGAAGCGTTGTGAGAGCTTTAGCTGTGAGGTGAAAATTCGCTATAATGCCAAACCTCAGAGTGCTAAAGTGTTACCCGGTGAGGATGGAGAAGTGGCAGTATTATTTACGGAGCCCCTAAGAGGAATTGCTCCCGGTCAAGCAGTTGTTTTTTATCAAGGGGACATTTGTATAGGCGGTGGCACAATTATGGAGAGCATACATTGACACTGAGTAGCAAATTATATATAATTTAGAAGTTAAAGAAATCATGTATATTACTTGTGTTTAGAGCAATTTCTATGGTTTTACTATATTCTTAGGAGCGTTTATTGATGAAAAACTTAACCGGTAATGAGCTACGTCAGAAATTTTTAGATTATTTTGCTGCTAGAGGTCATATGGTTTTACCCAGTGCTTCTCTTATACCCCATGATGATCCCACCCTTTTACTTATTGGTGCGGGCATGGCTCCCTTTAAGCCTTTTTTTACAGGTAAAATGCAGCCACCTTCTCCTCGTGTAACCACCTGTCAAAAATGTGTACGCACAGGGGATATTGAAAATGTAGGTCGTACAGCTCGTCATCATACTTATTTTGAAATGCTGGGTAATTTCTCCTTTGGTGATTATTTTAAGAAGGAGGTAATTCCTTGGGCTTGGGATTTTCTTACTAAGGAATTAGAGCTTCCTGCTGATAAGCTATGGATTACTATTCATACAAAAGATGATGAAGCTTATGCTATTTGGCATGATGTAGTAGGTATTCCTGCAGAGAGAATTGTTCGCTTGGAGGAAAACTTCTGGAAAATCGGTAGTGGTCCCTGTGGTCCTGATTCCGAAATTCATATTGACCTAGGACCAGAACGTGGCTGTGGCAAGCCTACCTGTGGACCTGGCTGTGATTGCGATCGCTTTTTGGAGCTTTGGAATTTAGTTTTTACCCAATATAATCAAAATGCTGATGGAAGTTATACTCCCTTGGCTCATAAGAATATCGATACCGGAGCA
>CAZTGQ010000250.1:0-2668 GCA_964613345.1 uncultured Acidaminococcales bacterium
GATTAGTAATTTTGCCAGTCAGAGAACCTTGCCTCATGCTACGGAAAGCACTGCTCATATGTTTATCATATCGCCTTTTAGTGCTCAGGATGCCAAAGCCATTTTCAGCACCCATCCATCTACGGAGGAACGTATTAAAAGACTCAGAGCTGTAGCACAGGAATTAAGAGAGGGTAAGAAATTAGAATTTGCTTAAAAATAAAAAATTGTATAAGGAGGTTTGACTATGAATATCGTTGTATTAGTAAAACAGGTACCTGCTATTTCTGATGTTAATTTAGATCCTGTAACCCACAACTTAGTAAGAAGTGGTGCACCGGCTATGATGAATCCTGTGGATTTACATGCGGTAGAGGCTGCTTTAGCTCTTAAGGAGGAGGCAGGCGGAGGGACTGTGACAATTATTACCATGGGCTCCGATTCTGCAGCAGAGATTATGCGTAGCGCTATTGCTCTGGGAGCTGATAATGGTTACTTGATTAATGATGGGCCTATTAAAGGCTCCGACACTTTAGCTACGGCTAAGGTTTTAGCTAAGAGTATTGCTAAGGTAGGCAATGTGGACGTTGTCTTCACCGGTAAAAAATCTACCGATGGTGATACAGGACAAATTCCTCCTGCTGTAGCTCAGCATTTAGGCATGAACTTACTTTCTTATGTGGATAAGCTATCCTTAGCAGATGGTAAGCTTAAGGCTGTTAGGAAAAATAACAAGGGAGTAGAAGCTGTAGAAGCGGATTTGCCCTGTGTAGTATCTGTAATGGAAACCATGAATACGCCTAGAACACCGGGCATTAAGAGCAAGATGAATGCTAAAAAAATCGTTTTCCCTATATGGACCTTAGCCGATATTAATTTATCCCCCAGTCAAGTAGGAGCGGAAGGCTCCGGCACTAAGGTGACGGAATTATTTTCACCGGCTCCTCATGAGCAGGGTGTTGTTGTTACAGGCGCAGATGAAGTAGAGGCAGTTTCTAAGCTGGCTAAGCTTCTGCGTGACAAGAAAGTCATATAGGAGGTGAGAACATGGCAGACATGGGAAATGTATGGGTATATGTAGAAGTATTTGCAGGAAAAATCTCTAATTTGAGTCTGGAGCTTTTGGGTAAGGGCAGAGAATTAGCTGATCATAAGCAGGTTAAATTAGTGGGTGTACTCTTAGGTGATAATATAGATGAAGTCCCTCAAGAGGTCATTAGCTATGGCGCAGATAAGGTACTATGTGGTACTTCTCCTACCTTAAAAGCTTTTGAGGGTAGAGCCTTTGCTCAGAGTCTAAAGCAGCTGAGCGAAAAATATAATCCTAACGTAATCTTGATTGGCGGCAGCGTACTAGGTAGAGAGCTAGGTGGTCGCTTGTCCGCAGAGATGAATGTAGGTCTGGTGGCTGATTGTGTTGACTGCAACTATGAGGGTAGTGATGATAGCATCACCTGGATTAGACCAGCCTACACCGGCAAGCTTTATGTCAAAATTTTAACTACCACAAGGCCACAGTTAGCTACTATTAGTGATAAAATATTCCAAGGCAATACCTTGGATACTACTAGAACTGGTGAAATCATAGAGGAAGCATTGGATATCACTCCTGTGCCAGGCGGTATGGAGCAAATTTCCTTTACTTTGGAAGAGGCTGATGCTGCGCCGCTTTTAGCGGAAGCTACTTTGGAAAATGCTGAAATTATTGTTACTGCCGGTCGTGGTGTGGGCAGTAAGGAAGGCATGGAAAAAGTGCAGGCTTTCGCTAAGTCAATTGGGGCTGCCTTTGGTGTTTCTAAGCCCTTAGTAGATGAAGGCTGGGCACCTCATGATTGGCAGGTAGGTGTCACTGGTAAAAAGGTAGCGCCTAAGATTTATATTGCTTTAGGAGTTTCCGGTGCGCTTCAGCATTTGCTGGGTATTAAGGATGCTCAGCTTGTTATTGCAGTGAATAATGATGCTACAGCACCTATTTTTGAAAGAGCAAATTATGGCATAGTAGGAGACCTCTTTAAGGCTCTGCCAACTTTGGAAGCTGAATTTAAAAAGAAATAATAAAAAATGATGTACCTCTTTGAGGTACATCATTTTTGTTTGTATTACGCAGTTTAATTAGCTCCATTATTTACTAAAATGTAAAATGAGTGGTTTGAAAGTATTGTCTTAATATTCAATTGGTGGAGATGAGGGGAGTCGAACCCCTGTCCGAAAGTATTGTTATGCAACTTTCTCCGAGCGCATCCGTCATACTTTATTTCCCTTTTGTTGCGCCTAACGGCGGGCTAAACAATCGGTATCTCGATAGATTTCCCATAAATAGCTCCGAGAATTGCTATCTAGGTATCCTGCTGCTGTCGTCTCACCTGCTCACGCAGGAAAAGAACTGGGAGACGTTAGCATTATGCTGCTAAAGCGTAAGAATCGTCTGCGTTTATAACGCGTTTCCACTGTTTAACGTGCAAGTGGGATCACGGCTCGCTTATTGCACCACACCTACCCCCGTCGAAGCCATTACATCCCCATAAGAAATGCAAGGTGACAAAGCCTGTGCTTGCCTTACTATGCTATCACAACGCCATCCTAAATACAAGTAGAAATAAGAAAGACAGCTTGTTTAAATATTTGTGACAAAATTTGGAAATTCATGGTGCTGATAGCTATCACGTGGTATAATATATGTTATAAATGC
>CAZTGQ010000251.1:0-320 GCA_964613345.1 uncultured Acidaminococcales bacterium
GCCATGGATATTTAAAGTGCCTGCTTCCAAGCGGGTAGGATATTCCTGGGGCTGAGTAGGCAAAAAGCTTTGCACACCGGTTCCGCCCCGTTTCCAAGTCTTAATATCAAGACCACTTTTAAAACACAAACCACCGGTTCCCGTAGGGCCTAAAAGACTTTTATGACCGGTGAAGCATACCACATCTATTCCTTGCCTATGCATATCAATAGGAAAGACTCCTGCAGTCTGAGAAGCATCTAAGATAAATAACAGTCCGTGGCTGGAGCAGAACCTGCCAATCTGCCTAATATCCAGCACATCTCCCGTAACATTAGAAG
>CAZTGQ010000251.1:330-2648 GCA_964613345.1 uncultured Acidaminococcales bacterium
GAGTTATAACCACAGCTTTAGTATTCGGCTGTAAATAATGTTCAAGCTTATCTAGGCTAATCTGCCCCTTATCATTTGCCGGTAAAAAGCTCAGCTCTGCGCCCTGCTCCTGCAAAGCATAAAGGGGTCTGAGCACAGAGTTATGCTCTAAATCTGTAGAAATAATATGGTCACCAGAACCCAACAAGCCAAAAATAGCAATGTTCAAGGCTTCCGTGGAATTTGCGGTAAAAGCTACCTGACTGGGACCATACCCACTGAAGAGCTCAGACACCTCACTTCTGGCAGAAAAGACAATACGCCCTGCCTCAAGAGCCTCCTCATGAGAGCCTCTGCCGCTATTACCTAAGCTAGTCATAGCCTTCATCACTGCATCTATAACCTCTGGAGGCTTCACCATGGTAGTGGCTGCATTATCCAAATAAATCATTGCTTTATTACCCTATCAGCCTGTGCTAAGGTTTCTACAATAGAATACATATTGGTCACCTGTCCTACTGCTAGCTTTTCCGCCAGATTATAATAGTTAAGACAAGTACCGCAGGTTAAAATCTCAACACCCTCAGCCTCCAGCTTTTTTAAATCCTCAATAGAATCCGAGCCCTCTACGGTCAGTTTAGCTCCGCCATTGTAAAAAAGAATAGTCTTGGGCAATTGCGGCAATTGACTTAAAGCAAAGATAAAGCCCTTCATCAAGGTTTTCCCCAGCTCCTCACTACCATGACCTAAACACTCTGAAGCAATAGCGACAACTAAATTATCGCCCTTGGTTACTGGTCTTACTTCGGTCTGAGACTCTTGCTGGTGGGGCAGAGCCGGCACCTCAATAGTAACTACATATTCCTTGTCTCCCACCTGTTTGTGGGTGGCTGACATCTTGTGACCCTTAGCCATCCGCAACAAATTTTCTACAGCAATACTATTATCCACATGTACTTCTAAAATTCCCGCCTCTTTCATTTCCTGCAAAGCATGGGTAGCTTTAACGACAGGAAGTGGACATTGGTCTCCCAATGCATCAACGATTTTACGCATAGCGCTATCTCCTTCTATTTAATGATAATTTTAGCCGCGCCCAAGGGTTTGATTTCGCCGATGGCGCCAGCCTCTACTCCTGCATTTTTCAAAGACGCCAGTAAACTCCTCACCTCAGAGGATTCCACGCTAAATAATAAACCACCGGAGGTTTGAGGGTCATAAAGCACATCCTCGAGGCTTTGTGCTAAACTACCTTCTACTAAAACCTTATCTCCCACATAGTCCCGATTACGATAGGCACCTGCCGGAATAATTCCCATAGTAGCTAGCTCCAAGGCTTTGGGCAAAACAGGCACAGAAGCTGACCATAGCTCTAGGGTCACAGCTTTATTAGCAATCATTTCCGCAGCGTGACCTAAAAGTCCAAAACCCGTAATATCCGTACAGCCATGAAGATGAAAAGCTCTGGAGGCTTCCCCTGCGTACTTATTAAGGGTGGACATAAGCTTAATCATGGCCAGATTTTCTTCCTCTGTCAAAAGCTCCGCTTTAGCGGCAGTGGTCATAATTCCCGTACCTAAGGGCTTTGTCAGAATAAAAATATCCCCTACCTGCACACCATCGTTAGTTAAAACATCTTTGGGATTAATTAAGCCCGTCACACAAAGACCATATTTAGGTTCCACATCCTCAATGCTATGTCCCCCGGCAATAACTGCTCCTGCCTCTAAAACCTTCTCCGCTCCCCCTTGCAAAATTCCCTGCACTGCTTCTAAAGGCAGACAATTAGGAAAGGTCAATAGATTCATCGCCATGCAAGGAGAGCCTCCCATGGCATAAACATCTGACAAGGCATTAGCAGCGGCAATTTGACCGAAGCTATAGGGATCATCCACCATAGGAGGGAAAAAATCCACGGTTTGAATCATAGCTAGTTCATCACTGACACGATACACTGCTGCATCATCACTTGATTCATAGCCAACTAGAAGATTAGGGGAAAAAGCTTTAGGTAAATCAGCCAATATTTTACTAAGGACTCCCGGTCCTATTTTGGCGCCTCAACCACCTGCTCTAGTCATGCTGGTTAAACGTATTTTCTCTTGTACCATGGCGAGTCCTCCCTTCCGTCTTTCTTACCTTATTATAGTAGTATTTTCCACTTAGCTTTGTCAAGGACAGTTCCCCCAGCAAGGACAAGAAAAAGCTAAACATCTAGTCTTAAAAGTGCTATAATGAAACTATACAAATTGCTTAAGGCAATAATTTAAAGGAGTGATTTTGATGAAATTGAGAAAAGTATTAATGACTATTGTAGCTATGGGTACCATGGCTATCGC
>CAZTGQ010000252.1:0-2632 GCA_964613345.1 uncultured Acidaminococcales bacterium
ACGCTGCTGCATATTTTTCAGTGCTCTGCAGCCACAATTGAAAAATATTCTGGTACCGCCCTTATGCTTTTCTGCCCGCAAAATCTTAATTTGCCCCACCATACCGGTAAAGGGAGGGTGAGTACCGCAGCAGGTGCAGATATCACCATTTTCTACGGTGACCACTCTTAAAATACCCTGCAGCTTTTCATTTTTCTTCCTCATGGGAAGCTTAGCAACCTCTGCATCAGGTAAATAAGCTACAGTAATAGGTCTATTTTCCCAAATCACAGCATTAGCATCCATTTCAGCCCTAGCAATTTCTTCGCTAGTTACCTCCTGGTCCAAGTCTATAGTAACAAGGTCCTCATTCATATGAAAGCCAATATTCTGTGCCCCACAGCTCTGCCAAAAAGCATAGGATAAAAGATGCTCACCTGTATGCTGCTGCATTCTGTCCAAACGCAAGGGCCAGTTTAAACTAACGTGAACCTTCTCTCCTACAGCAAGGGGAGTTTTAGTATAATGCCAAACCTGTCCCTCTTTTTCAGCAGCGTGAAAAACCTCAGCATCCTGAATTTTACCTTGATCCGATAGCTGTCCTCCACCCTCGGGGAAAATAACGGTCTGATCCAAAGCAACTCGAAAATAATCCTTTTCCGGCTCACAGCCTACCACCTGAGCTTGACACTCAGTCAAAAGTGCATTTTTTTCATATAGCTTAACGGTCATGAAAGCTCACCTCGAATTTCTCTCCCTCTTGGATTATTACCTTAACGCGTCCATCCTTTTCCCAGGCCTTAATATTACTATTTTTTTGTCCTCGGACAATGGAAGCTAACGTTCTAGGCAAGGTAATGACCATAGTATAGTACCCAACCGGCAATTTGGCAATGAGTTTTTCTACGTTAACCTTATAGCCATAGGATTTAACCAATTCTCCAAAGGCGGGGTGAAAAGGTCCTGCTAAAATATTTCCCTCAGCCTGAAGCTCCTCATCAGGTTGTAGGCCTAAACGAATCACGGAAATATCAGCCCTCTGAAAAGCGTTCAGCGCATAATAGCTTTCCTCCACTGCTTCTTCTAGCGTAAGAGGTCTATAACGCCCTGCTAGAAAGTCCTTAGCTAAGGGAGTATCTCGCACCACTAGTAACGGATATATTCTCACTAAGTCAGGCTTCAAAGCAACTGCTCTACCTACCGTAGCGTAAAAGCTTTCTTTATTTTCTCCCGGCAAGCCAACCATCAGCTGTAAGCCAACTGTAAAATTATATTCTTTTAATAAGGCTACAGCCTTTGCCACAGCCTGCGCCCCATGGCCTCTTTCCGCCAGCCTTAAAACCTCATCATCTAAGGATTGTGCTCCCAGTTCCACCGTTTTTACCTTATAGCGTTTTAAAAGCTCTAGCTCCTCAGGATCAATATAATCCGGTCTAGTGGAAAGTCTTAAAGCTCCTGCTAAGCCACGCTCTAAATAACCTTTCCCTAATTCTAAGAGCTCTAGCTGCAGCTTTTTAGGCAGCGCAGTAAAAGAACCTCCGTAAAAGGCTATTTCATTGTCAACAGAAGGCTTGGTCCATTGACGATATTTTTCTATTTGCTCCTTAGCTGCCTCTAAACCATTTTCCTTTTGTCCACTAATGGTTTTCTGATTACAAAAAACACATTGGTGAGGACAACCGGCATGAGGAATAAAAACAGGAATAATAGTACCCATGTGCTCCTCCTGTAAAAAAAGACAGCTGATAACAGCTGTCTTATTTTAATGCTTCTAAAGCTCTGCGTGCAGCCTGCTGCTCCGCTTCTTTTTTGGTATGTCCCTGTCCTCGGCCTTTTTCTACGCCGCCTACTAAAACACTCATAACAAAATTACGAGCATGGGCAGGTCCTGTAATTTCCAGTTCCTGATAGATAATCTCCACAGCACCTTTTTTTTGCAATTCCTCTTGATATCTGGTTTTGTAATCCAAATCAAAGCCAGCCTTTGTTAGCCGAGGAATCTTACTAATCAATAATCTATGCAAAAGTGCTGTAGCCGCTTGAAGTCCTTGGTCCAAATAACAAGCTCCTACTACTGCTTCAAAGGCATCAGCCAAAATAGAAGGATTTTCCTCTCCTGACAAATGCTGCTCACCCCTACCTAAAAGTAAATACTCACCTAAATGATTTTCTTTAGCTAATTTAGCCAGGGTTCCTTCGCACACCAGAAAGGCTCTTAATTTGGATAATTCACCTTCATCCATAGCTTCATACTTTTTGTAAATATGCGTACTAACTACCACACTTAAAACCGCATCCCCCAAAAACTCCAGTCTTTGGTTATGCGCCAGAGGCTGAGGACTTTTTTGCTCATTGGCAAAGGAGGTATGAGTAAGAGCTAAATCCAATAAATCTAAACACTTCCAAGTAACAGCTAATTTTTCACTTAAACTCAGCAGTGCTTGCTTACGCTTGTTTTGCATGGGGAAGCCCCCTTAAGCCTTAAACTTTTTGTAAGCGATGGACGCATTATGTCCACCAAAGCCAAAGTTATTGGACAGCGCCACATTTACCTCGGCCTTACGAGCTACATTGGGTACATAATCTAAATCCAAGCCCTCTTCTGTATCCACATCTTCATAGTTGATAGTGGGAGGTATTAAATCATTATAAA
>CAZTGQ010000253.1:0-2602 GCA_964613345.1 uncultured Acidaminococcales bacterium
GACAAGGCCTCTCGCAAATCCATCATCAACCCGTAGTTTTCATAGGCATCCTCACTTGCAGTATTCATAAGTCCTTCACTCACAGCAACACCTTCCTTCTCTCGCAATCTTTGCTCCTTTCGCTGGTAATTCATAGTGGCATGAAATAACCACTTTTTAAGATATCCGGGAAGATGTCTTTGCTCTTTGTATCCATAACTACGAATGGCCTCCACTAAAGCTAATTGCAATATTCCCTGTAGGTCCTTTCTTTTTTCAGGTATGCATTCCCTTTGACATAGCCTGGAAATTAAAGGACGGAATCTTAATACCAACATTTCTAAAGCAGCATTGTCCCCTGACTGGACTAGCTTCAATAGTTCAACAACATGCATAATTTTCTCGCAAGAAACAAGGCGGATACCTTACTACTTCCTTAGCATAATGGAATGCTCCACCAATTACAACTTGAAAAAACTTTTTAAACACTAACAAATCTTAAACATTAAATTATTGTCCAATAATATAAACTTTTCTCCCTTTTTTGTATATTACAAACACTTAGTAAGTAGCTGCAGCAGGATAAAAGAAAGGAGAAAAAAATGAAAAAGACTTTAAAAATCGCCCTCGCCACTTCTCAGGGTAAAAAGCGCATGTTTATAGTGGATAATCCTAAGGATGATTTAACTAGGGCCATCGCTACCAAAGCCTTGGAAAAGGTTCTTAGCGACAAGCTTTTCCTCTATGACACAGAGGAATTTGCTACCATTGGCACCATGCAAGTCTTCTCCCAAATGGACTTGGCCTAATTTGTAACAAAAAAATCCCAAGAGCATTGCTCTTGGGATTTTTTTGTTTGCAATTAACCACTCTAATAAAACACTTCTTTAAGGTATAACCCTTGGGCAGGAGCAGACATCCCCACCTGAGCTCTGTTTTTATTTTCTAAAAGAGCTTTAAATTCCTCCGGTGTAATTTTCCCCCTACCTACCTTAACCATAGCCCCTACTAAATTACGCACCATGCGATATAAAAAGCCATCACCTGTAACAGTGAAAAGCAAAAGCTCATCCTGTTGCTCCCAATGAGCAATTTCTATAGTACGTACAGAAGATTTAATAGCTGTACCTTGATTACGAAAGGACGTAAAATCATGGGTTCCTAAAATATAATTGGCAGCACTTTGCATAGCCTTAATATCCAACCTGTCCTTAAGCTGCCAGGTATAATTTCTCTGACAGGGATCTGGGTAAGGGGCCAGGCGCAATTTATAAACATAGGTTTTGCCTTTGGTCCCATAACGAGCATGAAAGCCTTCCTCTACAAGCTCACCTTGCCAGACCACAATATTATTAGGTACAAAGCTTTTGAGAGCCAAGGGTACCTTTTCCGCTGCTATGTATTTTGTACTGGCAAAAGATATTACCTGTCCTAATGCGTGTACTCCTGCATCAGTTCGTCCTGCCGCCTGAAGCTGAATATCCTCCCTAAAAAGGCATGAGAGAGCCTTTTCCAAGACAGCTTGGATACTGGGAGCATTTTTTTGTCTTTGGAAGCCATGATAAGCTGTGCCGTCATAGGCTAGAGTTAACTTATAATAGTACATAAGCTACCGCCCCATCTCATTACTGTTAAAACTAAAAGCAGCAGGACCAAAACAACTCCCGCCAGAGCATCCCTATTTTGTAAATGCAATTCGTGCATTCTGGTTCTACCCTCACCACCGCGATAGCAGCGTGCTTCCATCGCTAGGGCAAGATCATCTGCCCGTCTAAAAGCACTAATAAAAAGAGGGATTAAAATAGGTAACATATTTTTGGCTCTGGCTACAATGCTCCCACTACTAAAATCAGCTCCTCTGGCAGTCTGCGCTTTCATGATTTTATCCGTTTCCTCTAAAAGAGTAGGAATAAATCTTAAAGCAATAGTCATCATCATGGCTAGCTCATGAGAAGGTACGCCGATTTTCTTAAAGGGTTGCAAAAGGTCCTCAATTCCATCAGTTAAAACTAAGGGCGAGGTAGTCAAAGTCAATAAGGATGACACCAACAGTAACAAAATTAGTCGCAAAGACATTTTTACACCGAGGACAATACCCTCCTTAGTGATAGAAATAAATTTCCAACTCCAGAGAACCTGTCCCTGTCCACTTAAAATATGAATCACCAAGGTTAACAGAATAATAATCCACAGAGGCTTAATAGAACGAAATAATTGGCTAAATGTCATTTTAGCGGTAAAGCCCAAGCATAAGACAAAGGCTACCAAAATTCCATAGGACCAGGGGTTCGACCCTAAGAAAACAGCCACCATAAAAATAATAGTGCCGATAATTTTAGTTCTGGGATCTAATTGATGTAGAAAAGATTTTCCCGGATAGTACTGCCCAAGGGTAACATCCTTTAACATAATGACCACCCCTTTGCATGACAAATTGCCTTTTCTAAAGCTTCTTTAGTAAGAGGTGTGCCGCTTAAATTTAACCCCTTCTGTTTTAAGCTGCGAGCTAACTTAATACTCTCCGGCACATCCACCTTAGCTTCATGGAGCAAATCATCCTTGGCCGTGAAAATATCCTCCGGCTTCCCATCCAAATATACTCTGCCGCCGGACATAACGACAA
>CAZTGQ010000254.1:0-2577 GCA_964613345.1 uncultured Acidaminococcales bacterium
TTTTTAAATTCTACACAAGAAGTCATCATTTCTCTCCCCCAAGCCTTTATTCAGGCTTGCTTATCCTACTAATAATCCTGCTCTACCTTTTTGTTAACCACTTGCTCTAAGGTATGATAAAGCAGTGCAGTATCAATAGGTTTAGCTATATGACCATTCATCCCCACCTTAATAGAAGCAGCTACATCCTCCGTAAAAGCATTAGCGGTCATAGCAAAAATTGGAGCACGTATTATCCTGGTGGCTTCATAACCATCCATAAAGGGCATCTGAACATCCATTAAAATTAAGCTATAGGTACCGGCTGCCGCTTGTTCAAACAGCTCAATTGCTTCCTTCCCATTTTTAGCACAGTCTACATCCATGTGCACCATTTGTAGGATATCCACAGCAATTTCCCGATTTAGTTCATTATCCTCTGCCAAAAGTAGCTTTCGTCCTGTGAAGTCATAGTTGCTAGCCTCTCCAGTCATATTTTTGTACTTGCCATTGGAGAGCATCATCAGCAAATTAAAAACTGTGGACTGAAACATTGGTTTAGTGACAAAGACATCGGCACCGGCAGCTTTAGCTTCATCCTCTACCTCAGAAATATCGTAGGCAGAAGCAATAATTATTAAAGTGTCGCTGGCAAAAAGCTTACGTATCTTTTTCGTGACCTCAATACCATTAATACCAGGCATCTTCCAATCTACAAAGCATAAATCATAACCACAACCCTTATTATGCTCAGAAATCAAAAGAGCCATGGCCTCATTACCACCAGCCGCCACATCATGGTCAACACCAATGCGTTTTAATATTTCTGATGTATACTCCCTAGCATCAGTATCATCATCGACAATTAAAGCCCTCAGACTCTTAAATTTATCGGTGGTAGAATTTCTTTTCTCCTCCGTTAACATAAAGGGTATTTCCACAGTAAAGGTTGTGCCCTTGCCCTTAGCACTGACAAAGCTTATCTCGCCCAGCATTAGTTCTACCATATTTTTAGCAATAGATAGTCCCAAGCCACTGCCGCCATGCTCCATGGCAGTGGTAGAACTTTCCTGCTCAAAGGGCTGAAAGAGGCGTTTTTGCATATCCTCTTGCATACCGCAGCCTGTATCCTCCACCTGAAAGCGCATAGAAACTTGATTATTTACCGTTGCTAGCTGAGTAACTATTAATTTCACCGACCCACCGGCAGGAGTAAATTTATAGGCATTGGACAACAAATTATTGAGTACTTGATTTAAACGTAAAGAATCCCCCACTAGGACTTCTTCTGTCACATTCTTAAAAACACAGGAAAATTTAACCTGTTTATTTCTGCACTGAGTGTAATAGATAGAGGATAAATTGCCCAGCAGTTCTTTAAAATCAAAGGCTACCTGAGCCACCTTAATTTTATGACTTTCAATAGCAGCCATATCCAAAACATCATTAATAATATTTAAAAGTAATCTGGAAGAATAGGATATTTTACCTAAGTAGTCTTCCAATCTTCTCTCCTCACCAAGATGAGTCTTGGCTAAGGTAGTCATGCCGATAATGGCATTCATAGGCGTACGTATTTCGTGACTCATTCTAGACAGGAAGGCACTTTTAGCGGCATTAGCCGCATCCGCTTTTACTACCGCCTCTGCTAGCTCCTTACTTTTGCTTTCCAGCTGAACAATATACCTCTTCCGTGCTGAAATAATACGTAATAAAGCCAGAATGAGCGCTAGAAGAAGTATAGTAACAATGCCAATGCTGATCCTTTTGCTCACGAGAACATCAATAAGCTTGATTTTGTATGGCTGACCAGCTGTATGAGTAATGACAATATCGTCTACCTTTCTCTGAGGCAAAACGGCAATGGTTTTGTTCAAGATAGAAAGGAGTCTAGGATCTGCACTACTAAGCGCAGCTACAGAGGAATATTCATGCATAAAAGCATTGGGTAAAATTTGTAAATCTTCATTACGAGGATTTTGCAAATAATAGCTCAAGACGTACGCATTTTGCACCATAGCATCAGCCCGTCCATCCTGCACCGCCTCTAGGGCGTTTTCCACAGAGGGGCAAATCAGCACCGTATAATCCGGCAAATTGTACTGAGCATAATCCTGCATGGCCTGAAACGACTTATTAACAGCTAAAACCAGCTTATTGTCTAAATCAATAGCCTTGTTCTTTTTCACAACCAACACCAAATTTGTTCTTAAAAAAGGCTGGCTTAACTTGATAGTCCTGTCCTCAAGAAAGTTATTACTATAAATAACACCTGATACCAAGGTGCAGCTTCCATCACGGAGAGCCTCCATCGGCTTTTTCCCTAAGGGCAAGGATCTCTGGTCAAACTGTAAGCCGCTGATTTTCCCTATCAGATCAAGAATGCTTTCATTAATGCCTTCCACCTTGCCAGTTTGAGCATTAACACTGGAAACAGGATATCTATTAGGCAGATTGCCCACCACAATTGGCTTAGCCTCTTTTATATACTCCTGCTCCTCTAAAGTAAAGTCCGGTTTTCCTTTACTCCTCTCGGAAGGTTCTCCTAGATAGAAAAATTCTCTATTTCCTATCCCAGCTAGGAAACCGATGCATTCA
>CAZTGQ010000255.1:0-2533 GCA_964613345.1 uncultured Acidaminococcales bacterium
ATTATGCGAATTAAATATAGAATGTGGTTGGATGAAGCAAGTGAGATGATTTACTTTGAAATGTCCAATAAGGATTTAGAGAAGCTTAATGAGCTACGGGTAAGTATGGGTCAAGCACCTATGGAGGTCTATAGCTTGCCGGGGGCAAGCCCTTGTCAAGGGTTAAGCCCCCAGGGACTTGTTATGTCTTCGCCAAAAAGCAGAGCTTATAATAATAGCGGAGCACAGACCATGGGCGACGCTACGAGCATATGCGGGATAGGAGTGTCCTCCATGTCAGCTGCCTTGAAGTCCGCTGGGGGAGCTGCAGGATTTGCGAAGGCTTTAAAGGGGGCAGGACTTGCAGGACTGGGCATAGAATTGGCTATTGATGCGTATCGCTATCAACAGGGAGAAATATCGGCACAGGAAGCTATTTCTTCAGCCGCCTTTTCTATAGGTGGCAGTTTGGCTATGGCAGGCCTTGTCGCAGTAGGTGTGCCCTTCGCACCGGCCATCGCCCTGGCAGGAGGACTTTCCCTTATCTTACCTAGAACTGAGTTTGGCCAGTGGCTAGGCGGTCTTATTGCCGGTCCTTTAGCCAAAGGTTTGGAGTATATGGGGGAACAATTAGAGAAGGATCCTTCTATTCTATCCGGGCTTGATCCCTTGCACCCCTATGGAGCTGCAGCAGAGCCTTATAATATAGACCCCTTGATTCTAGATTTAAAGGGAGAGGGGATTAAAACAACGGCTGTGACCACTAATTATGTTAATTTTGACATGGATGGGAATGGGTTTGCGGAACGCACAGGATGGATTAATGATAGTAATGGCTTTTTAGTACGAGATTTAAATGGCAATGGACTTATAGATAATGGCAGAGAGCTATTTGGAGATCAAACTATTTTAAATAGTGGTGAAAAGGCGGAGGGAGGCTTTGCCGCCTTAGAAGAACTGGATGCTAACGGGGACGGAGTAATAAATTCGTTAGACGATGGATTTTCTCAATTAAGAGTTTGGCAGGATAAGAACAGCGATGGTAGGACTGATGAGGGAGAACTATTGACTTTGGAGGAAGCGGGAGTTAAGAGCATCAGCCTGAAAAAACAGAATACAGGGGTTGCCTTGGACAATGGCAATACAGAAAAAAGTCAGGGAACCTATCTTAAAAATGATGGTAGTGTAGGTAGTGTGGCGGAATACTTTTTCCAGAGAGATACGGTGCATAGTATTGCGGCAGAGGATGAGAATATCAAATATACGAAAGAGATTTTGGCTTGCCCTGAAATTGCCGGCATGGGCAATGCTGTGGGTTTGCGCAGAGCAATGGCAGAGGATAAGTCAGGAGAGCTGTATAGTCTGCTGCAGAGCTTCTTAGGAGCGGAAAGCAAGGCTGACAGAATGGAAATTTTGGATCAACTGCTGTATAAGTGGACGGGCAATGACCAAGTGAAAAAAGATAGCAGAGGGCAATTTACGGATGCGCAGCAATTAGGAGTGCTGGAGGCTTTCTATGGTACGGCATTTAAAAATTGGCAGGGGTCAACGAATCCGGAATATTCTGTGGTATGGCAGGAGCTAGCTAGACAGTATAATCATATGAGAGAGAGTATTTATGCTGCCTTAGCGGTACAAACATTTGCTGCAGATATCGTAAATAGCATGAAGGCAACATATGATTATGCCTCTGGTAAGGTTAGCCTGGATGTAACCGGGGTGGAACAATATATGGACAAAGAACTTGTTGCCAACGAAAAACTTGCTAGGCAAAAATTATCTATTTTTATGGATATCATCAAGCAATATAATATGGTTGACAACATAGAGAATTTTTCTGCTTTTCAAAGCTGTCTTAGTAGCAAGGACGGTGAATGTGCTTTTATTGTGAATGCTTATGACAAAGTGCTGAAGGTAATGCCGGAAGGCGTGACATCTTTATACAGCGATAACACGGCTTCTGCTTTGTCCGGTAGTGCAGGAAATGACAGCTTATATGGTGGTTCTTATGACGATGTTCTTTATGGAGGAGAGGGTAACGATTCCCTATATGGTAGTTATGGCGATGATTTGCTAGTAGGCGGTAAGGGGGATGACTATCTAAAGGGTGGAGACGGCAATGATACCTACCTCTGGCAGAAGGGAGATGGTAACGATACCATTGATAATTACAATTTTTATGGCATGGACAAGGACGTTCTGCGGTTGGGCGGGGGTATTACTAAAGAGGACATAGAGCTTCTCCAAAAAGGCTACGATCTTTATATCTTGGTTAAGGAAACAGGAGAGCAGATAAAACTGCAGTCTTGGTTCAATGGCAAAAATTATCAGCTAGAGAAAATTGCCTTTGCTGACGGCGCGGAAATGCTGGCTCAGGAAATAACGGATAGCGCTATTATTAAGGGAACGGCTGAAGCTGAAACTTTGAGCGGTATTTCCGGTCATAACAATAAATTATATGGTGGAGCTGGGAATGATTCTTTATACGGTAGTAGTGGAGACGATGTTCTTTATGGAGGAGAGGGTAACGATTCCCTATATGGTAGTTATGGCG
>CAZTGQ010000256.1:0-2533 GCA_964613345.1 uncultured Acidaminococcales bacterium
GTAGCATAATCCCCAGAGCATCCCCAAAATCAAGAGAATAAAGCAAACCCTCTTTTTGACATTTGACATAGCTTAACTCCTTTTAACCCGCTACTCCATTAACCTAAACGTTCTTTTAGCTCCGCATAAATTCTAGTAGATAAGGGTGCCGGTATATTTAAAGCTTGAGCCTTTTTTACCACATAGCCGCTAAAGGTTTCTAGCTCATTAGGTCTATGAGCCATAACGTCTCTGGCAAAGGAACTGGTAACATTTTTATCCTGCTGATTAAGCACTCTTTGATAGGTCACTTCGACTAGGTCATTGGGCAAATTCACACCTAGGGCCTTGCCCACCTGATAGCTTTCTGTTAGTAGAGCTTTAAACTCTTCCTTGCCCTCTGGGCGAGCAAAAACTTCCTCCACCGTACCTTCGTAGTAAGCAGTTAAAACATTGTAAGCACAATTCATGACATATTTTTTCCATTCCTCAGCTTGAATATCATCCGTCTTTTGGCAGGTAAAGCCCTCCTGATGTAAAAGCTGATAAATACTTTCCAGCGCTGTGTCATCCTTGGAACCAAGGAAAATTCTAGCGTACTGTCCACTTTGTTTAATAGAATAATCTTCATTATAAGAGGATGTAATATAAATAGAAGAAGATACTACCCTAGCATGAGGGAAGAACCGTCTAACCTCCTGCTCATGGTCCACTCCATTTAAAACAGGTACAATGATAGTATGGTCCTTCACTACTTCCTGAAGGCTGGGCATAACTGTATCCCAGGAGTAATTCTTTACGCAGACAAAAATTACATCCTGCTCACCTGCGTCACTAGCCTTCTCAACCACCTGTGGATGATGGACATGCTCCCCACAAAAATCACTATGAATGACTAAGCCATTTCTCTGCAAGGCTTCTCGTCTTTTGCCCCTAGCAACTAGAGTAACCTCCGCAGGATGGTGAGCGCACAAAATGCCGCTTAAATAACCACCTACCCCACCAATACCAACTACCATTATTTTCATAAGTTCACCTCTAAATTATAATTTTCTTTTATCATACCATAGAATATGGGTTTAAGAAAAGACTCACTACCCATTTTCATTAAATTAAAATTGCTATTAAAAGTAATTTTATAGTATGATATTAAGATAAATATTAAAGTTTTATCAAGGAGGGCTCCATGCTAACCTTAAAAGAATATTTAGAGCAGCTACTTACCGCCGGAGCTCAACACTTTGTTTTCAGCAAAGCTAGGAGTAAAACGGCTCTCTATCCTAAAGCCGTCATAGCACCCTCGGGTCAAGGCTATCAACTATCTCAATATACTCAGAAACAAGTTTTCCACAGTACCCTTACCTGCTCAGGGCTCTCAGCTAAATGTTTAGAGCTGCTTACCCAAGAATATTATCAGCTCAATGCCTGGAGCGAAAAAGAGGACTTTGCTTTGGGAGAAACGAAAAAAGGGAAAATTCTTTTTAAGCTTAAAAAGAAAACTGCTCCTGTGGTCACCACTTTAGCTCACAACAAAGCAAAAAACTATCTGCTGCCTCAAGGAGAAGTCATTCCTCCTCTCATAGACATGGGCATCTTCACTAAAGATGGTAAGATCGTAAGCTCCATGTATGATAAATACCGACAGATTAATCGCTTCATTGAGATTATTGCCGACACTATTAAGGACAAGGGCTACACTAAGCTGCACATTATTGATTTTGGCTGCGGTAAATCCTATCTAACCTTTATCATTTATCACTATCTAACCAACCTACTAGGCATCGACACCACCATTACCGGTCTTGATTTAAAAGCCGAGGTTATTACTAAATGCAACCTAGCGGCGCAAAAATATGGCTACAATAAATTGCATTTTGAACTAGGCGATATTAATGGCTACACCACCACAGAGCCTGTGGATATGGTTATCACGCTCCACGCCTGCGATACTGCTACGGATTATGCTCTCTACAACGCCATTAGCTGGCAAGCGAAAATGATCTTTTCCGTACCCTGCTGTCAGCATGAAGTAAATGCTCAACTGGCACCGGAAAGGTTATCTCTTTTAAGTCGCTATGGTCTGGTCCAAGAACGGTTCTCTGCTCTTTTGACAGATGCCTTGAGAGCCAATTTGCTGGAATATGCAGGATATAAGACCCAGCTTTTAGAGTTTATTGAAATGGAGCACACGCCTAAAAACATCCTCATCAGAGCAATAAGAAAAGAGCATTCCCTACCTGAGCATGAGGCTAAAATGCTAGCAGAGGCTCAGGTAGCCCTTAAGGAATTTCATTTAAATCCTACGCTTTATCGTTTGTTAAAAAAAGACTGACTATACGAGTGGAAATATTATGACCAGCTTGGAAAGCACATTAAACATTATTAGCGGTTATGTATGGGGCACCCCGCTTTTAATTCTACTCATGGGCGCTGGTATCTATCTCACTATAGACCAAGCTTTTCCAAGCTAAGCTTGCAGAAAAAAGGCAAATTAAAATTAATAATCGAGTAGGAGGTCATCCATTAGTTGGGTGACCGACCTCTCACACCACCG
>CAZTGQ010000257.1:0-2526 GCA_964613345.1 uncultured Acidaminococcales bacterium
TTTAGTCCTTGTGCTGCTTCTTTGCCTGGTGCCTCAAACTATTTTTGGTGCTAATCATGTGGCCAGAATGGGGCAAAAGGGGCAAAAGGTAGAAGAAGTGCAGGCCATGCTTCAGCAGATGAGGCTTTACAGTGGACAGGTGGATGGTGAATTTGGTAGCCAAACACTGCTGGCAGTGAAAAAGTATCAAAAGAAAAACGGGCAAATTCAAGACGGAGTGGTGAGTAATAGACTCTATCGTCTGCTCAGTGCCAAAAGTGGTCTGGACTTTGCTAAATATCGTAAAAGCTGGGTTATGGAATCTAGTGGTTACAGCTCCCAAGATCCTGGTTGTAATGGTAGGACGGCCACCGGTATGCCCTTAAAACGCGGTATTGTGGCAGTGGATCCCTATCTCATACCGTTGGGAACTCAGGTCTACGTCATGGGTTATGGTAAGGCCATAGCTCAGGATGTGGGTGGCGCTATTAAAGGCAACAAGATTGATTTAGCCTTTAATTCCAGAGGAGAGGCCCTTAGATGGGGACGGCGCAGAGCACGAGTATATATCTTATAGGAGGCAGTAGCGTGAAGGAATTAACAGCGGAAGAAATACCCTTATGGATGGACAAGCGTTTTGCCGAAAACCCCTTTATGCATGCTGCTAAAATCAAGGTGGAAGAAGTAAAATATGGTTTTGCTAGATTAAGCATGGAAGCGGATCCTCTAACTCATGGAAATAGATATGGTGCTATTCATGGCGGAGCACTTTTTACCCTAGCTGATACGGCTTTGGGAGCGGTATGCTATACAATAGGCTCCATGGTAGTGACTATGTCTGCTTCTACTAATTTCATTAAAAATACTATGCGCAAGGAGAAGGTTATGGCCTATGCTAAGCTAGTGCATAAGGGCAGATCCTCTGTGATCTGTCAGGTGGAAATTTTTAATGAGGCCAAGGAGCTTATGGTGGAGGTCATGGGGACCATGTTTGTGGTAGGACATTTTGACGAAATTCCAGAAAAGTGGTAAAATTACTAAATACTTTGTTAAATAACAACTAATGGGTATGGCCCTAAATTGAGGAGGAGCACATGGATTTCGGACTAACTGAAGAACAACTGGAATTGCAGGCAATGGTAAAGGATTTCGTGGATAAGGAAATTGTGCCTTATACAGACGAAATGGATAAGGAAAATAAATGTAGACCGGAGATTTTCCAAAAAGCCGGCGATATGGGGTTGCTCAATCTTATTGTTCCTGAGGAATATGGCGGACCGGGACTGGACGGCAGTACTGTAGCCATGATTTATGAAGAGCTGGGTAAGGGCTGCGCCGGTGTGGCTACTTCCATTGCTGCTAATGCTTTAGCTACCTATCCTGTGCTTATTGGTGGTAATGATGAGCAAAAGAAGGCTTGGTGCGACATTTTAAACAATGGTGGATTGGGAGCTTTCTGCTTAACTGAACCTAATGCAGGCTCTGATGCTGGTTCTGTAGCTACCAAGGCTGTAAAAAGTGGCGACAAGTATATTTTAAATGGCAACAAGGTTTTCATCACCAATGGTGGTATTGCTGATACATTTTTAGTTTACGCCAATGTACGTAAATCCGGTGGTATCAGAGGCTTAACCTGTTTCATCGTACCTAAGGGTACACCTGGTTTCTCCGTAGGTAAGAAGGAGGACAAAATGGGTATTCGTCCTTCCAATACCTGTGAGTTAATTTTAGATGACGTGGAAATTCCTGAAGCAAACAGAGTGGGTAAGGAGGGCGAAGGCTTCCGTATTGCCATGAAGACCTTGGACTCTGCTCGTCCCTTTGTAGCTTCTGTGTCCGTAGGTATTGCCCAATCTGCTTTGGATTTGGCTGCTCATTATGCTAAGGAAAGAAGACAGTTTGGTCAGCCTATTGCTTCCTTCCAAATGGTGCAGGCTATGATTGCTGATATGGCTATGCGTGTAGACGCTTCTCGTCTTTTAGTACAAAAGGCTTGCTGGCTCCGAGATCAGGGCATGGAATTTGCTAAGGAAGCCGCTATGAGCAAATGCTTTGCCAGCGATACCGCAATGGAGGTCACCACCAATGCTGTACAAATCATGGGTGGCTATGGCTACATGAAGGATTATCCTGTGGAAAAGAAAATGCGTGATGCTAAGATTATGCAGATTTATGAAGGCACCAACCAGATTCAACGTATGGTTATCGCCAACAAAATTTTATACTAAGCTTTTAGACCGGAGCCCCGCTCCGGTCTTTTTTTGAGGGTTGCACATGCCATTGCTGTGTTGACGGCGAAGTGGAGGGGGGTTGCACATGCCCTCATCCGTCATGCCTACGGCATGCCACCTTCCCCTCAGGGGAAGGCTTAAAACCGAAAGCAATACCTCCAAAAGCCTTCCTTAGTCACAGCTGACATTAGGTTACTTACCAAAAGCCTTCCCCTGTTAGGGGAAGGGGGACCGCGTTAGCGGTGGATGAGGTCTGCACAAGCCATTGCTGTGTTGACGGCGAAGTGGAGGGGGGTTGCACATGCCCTCATCCGTC
>CAZTGQ010000258.1:0-2512 GCA_964613345.1 uncultured Acidaminococcales bacterium
CACACATAGAGCATCACCTGGAATTAATTTACCCTCTGTATCTCTAATATTACCGCTCATAGCAGCCTTATAATAACAAGAAGACCAACCAAGCTCGTGCATGCGTTTTAACAATAAACCGGACACATAGGTTTTCCCTACATCTGTTCCCGTTCCTGTTATAAAAATATGCTTATTCATTACAAAGTCTCGCCTCGTATCCCAATTTCTTTAATAATTGCATATCCGTGCCCATGGTAATACCGGCAGTAGTAAGCATATCTCCGGAAATTGCAGCATTGGCACCACTGGTGAAGCACATTTCTCCCTTATCACCAAGTAAGCCTCGTCCTCCTGCAAGGCGAACAGCTCCATCAGGAATAAGAAATCTAAAAATAGCTACAAATCTAGAAACCTCAGCATTTGACAATACAGGATTATGGGCGTAAGGAGTTCCAGGAATCGGATTCAAAACATTAACAGGGATTGACTTTACTCCCAGCTCTCTTGCAGTTAGAACCATATCAATTCTATCTTCAAAGGTTTCTCCCAGGCCTAAAATTCCCCCAGAACAAATAGACATTCCTGCTTCCTTTGCTGCTTTTAAAGAGGCAATTTTTTCCTCGTAGGTATGTGTAGTGCAAATCTGCGGAAAATATCTCCTAGAGCTTTCCAGATTACAATGAACCCTGGTTGCACCTGCAGCATGTATTTTCGCATACTGCTCCTTATTTAAAAGTCCAAAGGATACACAGACCTTAATACCTACTTGCTCTCTAATAGCCTTAATACTCTCACAAATCTTGTCTACCTCTTCATCTGATAAGGCTCTGCCTGAGGTTACGAGGGAATACCTGAGAACACCCTGCTCTTTATTGTGTCTTGCCCCCTCTACCAATTCTGCTGTATCTAGCAAGGGGTATGCTTCTGTGCAATCCGTATGATAATGAGCACTTTGAGCGCAATATTTACAATCCTCTGAGCACTTTACGCACTTAGCATTAACTATGGTACAAATATCAAAGCCATTGCCACAGAAATGATTTCTTATTTCATCTGCTGCCTTAGTAAGCTCCTCCAAAGGCACTTCCAGTAATTGCACAGCATCCTCTCTAGTAAGCTTATATCCAGCAAGAACTCTTTTCTTTAACTCTGTAATCAACATATGAACCTCTTTCACTATTTATTTTTTAATACCGGTTTAAGTCTTTGAAAAAGAGCCGCAGCTAAAATGCAAATAGCTATATCACCGGGTACCACCAAGATAAAACAATACAAAAATAAGGGCCAAAGCGCAATTGGTGTGTTAATCACATAATTGCAAATAACATAAAAATAGACCATACCCACTGCGTAAACTATAAATAGACCGGTGAAGTTGGCTAGCAATACTTGTTTCCACTTAAATTCATCCATCTGCTCTATTAATTTACCTGTCGCATAGGTGCCAAGAATAAATCCTATAATATAACCAAAGCTTGGCTTTAACAAATACCAGATTCCACCACCTTCTGCAAAAACAGGCAAGCCTATGAGTCCCAATATAGCATACAGCATAACACTAATTGTTCCCAGCCTTGATCCTAAGAGCAGTCCAGCCAACAGTGTAAATAAAAATTGCAGGGTAAAGGGTACAACCGGTATTGGTATCTTTATAAATGCGCCTACAATGATAAGCACAGTAAACAACGCACACAACACCATTTCTGATACGGATAAATTCTTCATTGCAGGTGTTAACCTTTCTCATAGCTATAGTTAACATAAATTATAAGAACCCCATCTTTTATTGTCAACCTATGTTTTTATTGGGTTAACCATAGAGAAATTTTCTTCTCTCGGAAGATATATTTGTTGCTACATTGGCCTACACTTTCTCCCCTATGCTAAACATTTCATTTTTTAGTATTTACGTTATTTAGAAAACACTATATAATAATATAAAAAGGAGGTACTGCATATGAAAAATAAAACAAAGGGCTTCACCTTAATAGAACTTGTTGTAGTTATAGCAATTTTAGGTATTCTCGCGGGAATTGCAGTGCCGAGATTTTTAGACGCCACAGCTACGGCAAGAGGAGCACGTGTGGTAGCCGACTTGCGAACAATTGAGTCAGCTTCTATTATCTACAATGTGAAAATGGGTAAATATCCTTTTTCCACAGCTAAAATCAATCCTTATCTAAGCACTGATGATCCTGCTAACGGCAAGCTTCTCCTTATTGCCTCTTATCCTACTCCACCTTCCGGAGATATTATTTTCCCTTGCAACTCCACTCATAAAGTGACAGTTCCTTCTAGTGCCCAGTGCATGTACTGGGTTGATGCACTAGGAGTTGTGCGTGTTTTTTATCAAGGGATTACTCCTGCATATGGTTTTACGGCAAGTCAGCTTGCTGAAGGCGGAAATGCGTATTAGGCTAGCACAGAATATCTAAACCTACGAGATGACTATATTCATCCTGATTAATTACTACTCAATCGAGTAGGAGGTCATCCATTAGTTGGGTGACCGACCTCTCACACCACCGTG
>CAZTGQ010000259.1:0-2493 GCA_964613345.1 uncultured Acidaminococcales bacterium
GTATTAGATGTGTCTGACTATTATCTGCAATTTGAGAAATTTGATTGCTATAAGCAGGTCATGGAATATCACTTGGTAGGGGAACAATAAGCATGTCCATTGTAGGAAAGTTTATGTGAGAAAATAGGGGGAAAAAAAATGACCATAAAAATGGTAGCTGGAATGTTAACTCTCAATACCAGTGCTATTATGACTGTAGCAATGGCGGCAGTGCTTTTACTTTTAGGCTATTGGGTGAAGGGCAAGCTAGGCTTTTTGACTAAATATTGTATTCCTGCCCCAGTAGTAGGTGGCTTCATCTTTATGTTTGTGACCTATTTGGGACATATTAGCGGTAGCTTTGCCTTTAAGTTTGATACCTATTTTATGTCTCCTTTTATGCTGGCTTTTTTTACTACGGTAGGCTTGGGTGCTAGCTTTAAGCTCTTAAAAACAGGTGGCACCTTGCTTATTGTTTACTGGGTAACAGCTGGAGTAGTGTCAATTTTCCAAAATATTATTGGTATCACCGTGGCGAAGGCCATTGGCTTAGAAGCTCCTTATGCTCTTTTAGCCAGTGCTATTTCTATGATTGGCGGACATGGAGCGGCTGGCGCCTATGGCTCCACCTTTGCTAAAATGGGTTACGAGCCTGCTGTGCTTGTGGGTATGGCAGCAGCTACCTTTGGCCTTATTAGTGCCGTTATGGTAGGAGGACCTGTGGGTCGCAGATTGATTGAGAAGAATCACTTGACTCCTGATGAAAGTGAAAACTTTACCACAGAGGCTACTTCAATTAATGCAGCCAGTACAGCTAAGCTCAGTGGTTTGGATGTTATTAAAAACGTGAGTGCTATTTTGGTCTGCATGGCTATTGGTACTGTAGTATCCGGCTGGGTGGGAACCTTGATTGGTATGAGCTTCCCCTCATATGTGGGAGCTATGTTTATCGCTGTGATTGTGCGTAACCTTAACGAAAGCGCTAAATTTTACAATTTTGATTTTTCCTTGGTGGATGGCATTGGCGATGTGATGCTTTCTCTTTATTTATCCATTGCTCTTATGAGCTTAAAGCTATGGGATTTGCAAGGATTATTTGGTGGTGTACTTTTGGTACTGCTTTGCCAAGTGGTTTTCTTAGTTATTGTGTGCTACTTTATTGTCTTCCGGATTTTGGGAAAGAACTACGATGCCGCCGTTATGTGTGCAGGTATGTTAGGACATGCTTTAGGTGCTACACCTTCTGCTATTGTGAATATGACTGCTGTTAATGAAAAATATGGCATGAGTCGTAGAGCTATGATGATTGTTCCCATTGTAGGGGCATTTTTAGTAGATATCATTTATCAGCCACAAACAATTTGGTTCATTAAGACCTTTGTAAAAGCATTAAAATAATTTAGGGAGAGGTTAGGTGAAGGTGGATGACTGCCAAAATTAGTCTTTTAAATTCTGCGGATTTTGTCACTACTAAATGGAGTGGTGGTTTAACTAAACAGATTGCTATTGCGCCCCGTGGAGCGATATATGCCCAAAGAGATTTTTTATGGCGGGTTAGTTCTGCTACGGTGGAGCTAGAGGAATCCACCTTTACCTCTTTACCTGATTATAATCGTTATTTATCTACACTAGAAGGAAGCATTTCTTTAAGTCATAATAATCAGGAGGAATTTATTCTTCAGCCTGGACAGGTGGATTATTTTGATGGAGGGGTGCTTACTATCTCTAAAGGTTTGTGCAGGGACTTTAATCTCATGCTGCGCAAGGATGGGGCCAGGGGTAATATGCTGAGCCTCAATTTGCCTGCAGGTCCAAGGCTTGGCCTGCCGCTTTTGGAGGGAGTGACCGAGCATACCTTGGTCCTTTATTGTGTAAAGGGCTTAGCTTCTGTAGAAGTGGCTGGAGTGGTAAAGAAGGTGCAGGAAGGGCAGGCACTTTTATTAGAAGAGTGCCAAGCTCCTGTGCTAAGCTGCGAAAAAATATCCAACTTTATGCTGGCAGAAATAGTCTTAATTTAGATCTGGGGATGGAAAAATGAGAAGAGAATTTAAAGGGTTATTAATGCTGAGCCTGATTTTAGGTACTACTGCGCAATGGGGGTCAGTGGCTAAGGCTAGCATCACCGTAAGTGATGGAGCCAGTCACAGCTATGGAGCCATGACTATTAATGACCAAGGCTATGGCGTTTATCCTGGTGGCTTTAGTGTCACCAATAGTGCTTATTACGGCGGAATTCAGGTTAATAATCCCGGTACTAGGGCTAGCTTTTCTGGTCCCGTTGTTATTAAGGGGTCCGGTGTTAATCTAGGGTATGCTGATTATTATGGTATTGTTAGCTATAACGGAGCACAAGTTGAAATACAGGGCGATCTCAATATAACCAGCAACACGCAAAATAATTTTGATAATCTTGGACTTGGACTTAAGGCCGGAGCATCCATTGTAGCTCAAAATACTGTGCTTAATGTGGGTGCTGACTATGGCACTAAGAACATAGGTGTATATTTTAGAGAT
>CAZTGQ010000260.1:0-2492 GCA_964613345.1 uncultured Acidaminococcales bacterium
TTAGGCGGCGGTACCTTTGATGTGTCCATTTTGGAAATGGGCGACGGCGTTTTCGAGGTTAAATCCACTACCGGTGATACCCATCTAGGCGGTGATGACTTCGATGAGAGAGTAATGAAATGGATGACCGATGAATTTAAGAAAACCTCCGGTATTGATTTGACCGGGGATAAGATGGCTATGCAACGTATTCGTGAAGCTGCAGAAAAGGCTAAAATCGAATTGTCTAACATGCTTACCACTAACATTAACTTACCTTTTATTACTGCCGGTGCTAATGGCCCTCAGCATTTAGACATGGATTTAACCAGAGCTAAATTTGATGAAATGACTTCTGATTTAGTTGACAGAACTATCTCCTGCACCCACAAGGCTTTGAGCGATGCTAAGCTGGAAGCTAAGGATGTAGAAAAGATCCTTCTAGTCGGTGGTTCTTCCAGAATCCCCGCTGTACAGGAAGCTATTAAGCGTGTATTAGGTAAGGATCCTGCTCATGGCGTAAACCCTGATGAATGCGTAGCTGTAGGTGCTGCTATTCAAGCTGGTGTTTTAGCAGGCGACGTTAAGGACGTTCTTTTATTGGATGTTACTCCTCTGTCCTTAGGTATTGAAACCATGGGTGGCGTTTTCACTAGAATCATTGATAGAAATACTACCATTCCTACTTCTAAAAAGCAGGTATTCTCTACTGCTGCTGATAATCAACCCTCTGTAGATATTCATGTTCTACAAGGCGAGCGTGAAATGGCTGCAGATAACAAGACCTTGGGTCGCTTCGAGCTAGGCGGCATTCCTGCTGCTCCTCGTGGAGTACCTCAAATTGAAGTTGCTTTTGATATTGATGCCAATGGTATCGTTAATGTTAATGCTAAGGATTTAGGTACCGGTAAAGAGCAGAAAATTACCATTACCTCTTCCGGTAGCCTGAGCAAAGACGATGTAGAAAAGATGGTTAAGGAAGCTGAAGCTAATGCTGCTGAGGATAAGAAGCGTAAGGAAGGCGTAGAGGTACGCAACCAAGCTGATTCCTTGGTTTACCAAGCAGAAAAGACCGTTAAGGATATGGAAGGTAAGGGACACGAGGACTTGATTAAAAAGGTTCAAGATGCTGTGGCTACCTTGAAGGAAACCTTAAAGGGTCAAGACAATGATAAGATTAAGGCTGATACCGAAGCTTTACAAAAGCCTTTGTATGAATTGTCCGCTGAGCTTTACAAGCAAACTCAAGCACAGCAGGCTCCTGGTGCTGAAGGCGCTAAGGAAGAGAAGAAGGCTGACGATAATGTTGTAGATGCTGAAGTTGTAGATGACGACAGCGAAAAGAAATAAGTGATTTAGAGGGAGATACTGATGGCTGAAAAAAGAGATTATTATGACGTGCTGGGAGTAGCGAAAAACGCTTCTGCTGACGAAATAAAAAAAGCATACCGTAAACTGGCTCGTAAGTATCATCCTGATGTGAATAAGGATAATCCTGAAGCTGCTGACAAATTCAAGGAGTGCAGCGAGGCCTATAGCGTTTTAAGCGACGAGCAAAAGCGCGGTGCTTATGATCAATATGGTCACGCTGCTTTCCAAAATGGTGGAGGCGCTGGGGGAAATCCCTTTGGCGGTGGATTCGGTGGCTTTAATGGCGGCGGCTTTAGCGGCGAAGGCATGGATGATATTTTCAACATGTTTTTTGGCGGCAATCGTGGTCGCTCCTCTCGTAATCCTAATGCTCCTAGAGCAGGTGCTGATTTGCGCATGGATATGGAAATCACCTTTGAAGATGCTGTCTTCGGCGTAGAAAAGGAAGTTAAGCTTAATCGGGAAGAAAACTGCTCACATTGTCATGGTAATGGTGCAGAGCCTGGTTCTAAGGTGGATACCTGTCCTGAATGTCATGGTACCGGCGAAGTAAAGGTGACGCAAAATACCATGTTTGGACAAATGGTTAATGTTCGTCCCTGTTCTCGTTGTCATGGCACTGGTAAGATTATCAGTCAGCCTTGTAAGGAATGCAAGGGTACGGGCCGCGTTAAGAATAAACGCACTATTAAGGTTAAGGTTCCGGCCGGTGTGGATAATGGTTCACGTCTCAGAGTGTCAGGAGAGGGCGAGGCAGGCACCAATGGCGGACCTACAGGAGATTTGTACGTTTACCTTTATGTGAAGTCTCATAAGTTCTATGAAAGAGATGGCACAACTATTCTCTGTGAGGTGCCGATTAGTATAGTACAGGCTGCTTTAGGTGCGGAGATTAAGGTTCCCACTCTTTATGGTCAAACTACTATCAAGGTTCCTGAGGGTACTCAACCTAATACTGTAATGCGACTTAAGGATAAGGGTGTGCCCAATCTAAGAACCGGTATCAAGGGTGATCAATTTGTAACTCTTAAGGTGGTAGTGCCTAAGAAATTAAATGAGGTACAAAAATCAGCTTTGAAAAAGTTCGAGGAGGTTGGGGGAGATAATATTAATCCTGAGGCTAAGGGGTTTTTTAACAAAGT
>CAZTGQ010000261.1:0-2469 GCA_964613345.1 uncultured Acidaminococcales bacterium
TTTTGGAATAATGTGTTGTGGACAAAGAGTGGAGAACGTATAATTAAAATACCAGGTTTACCGAAAATGAGGATGTAGTTGTTTGACAAGGAGGATAATAATGAAAAAACAAATTATTGCAGTTGCGGCATTAGTGGTTACCCTAGGAGCAAGCTTTGCTACAGGCAGTGCTTTGGCCCATGGAGAGCAGGGCAGGACTTGTAAGGATGGTGTTTGCTATACTAGCTATAGCGCGCAGCCCGGTGACATTGGTATAGAAAGAGCTCAGGATATTGCTTTTAAGCATGCCGGTGTTTCTGCCGGAGAGGTGCGCATGAAAAAGAGTAAGTTGGACTATGAACATGGTGTTCGTGTTTATGAAATAGAATTTTATGTGGGTAATATGGAGTATGAATATGATATTAATGCTACCACCGGTGAAATTATGAAGTTTAAAAAAGAAGTTGACTAGCATTGAGTAAAGTGTAAACTTTATTACGACAAATTTAAAAATATCCATACTAAAAACACGAATTCAATAAAATAGAACAAAAGTATACAAAAAGTCTTGACAAGAAGAAAAATAGGTGTGATAATGTACAACATATTCACCTAAATAGTGTAAATGTAATGAACGGGAAAAAGCTTGGCAAGACTTTACAGAGAGTTGGTGGTTGCTGCAAACCAACAAGCGCGCCAAGGTATGATGTCACCCGGGAGCTTCAATGGCGAAGTGATAGTAGCTATTGGCGTTTGCTGCGTTAAGGCTAATTGAGTAATAACAAGGGTGGTACCGCGGAACTTTTTCGCCCCTATCTGTATAAACAGATAGGGGCGTTTTTGTATATCCGGCGGAAAAAATGATCGATGGATCAAAAAAAGATGAGGAGAGATGTAAAATGGTAAAAATGTATTATGACAAGGATGCTAATTTTGATTTATTAAAAGGAAAGACTATCGCTATTATTGGTTATGGCTCTCAAGGTCATGCTCATGCTTTAAATTTGCAGGAAAGCGGTGCTAAGGTTATTGTAGGTCTTTATGAAGGCAGCAAGTCTAAGGCTAAGGCTGAAGCAGCTGGGTTAACCGTTATGAATGCAGATGAGGCAACTAAGGCTGCTGACGTAGTTATGATGTTAATTCCTGATGAGAAGCAAGCTGCTACCTATAGAAAGGATGTAGGTCCTAACTTAAAGAGTGGTAGTGCTCTAGCCTTTGCTCATGGCTTTAATATTCATTTTGGTCAAATTGTTCCTCCTGCTGATGTGGATGTATTCATGGTTGCTCCTAAGGGTCCCGGTCACTTAGTACGCAGAGTATATACTGAAGGTGGCGGCGTACCTGATTTAATTGCTGTATATCAAGATCCTAGCGGTAAGGCTCATGATCTAGCACTAGCTTATGCTAAGGGCATTGGTGGTACCAGAGCCGGTGTTTTGGAAACTACCTTTAAGGATGAAACTGAAACTGACTTATTTGGTGAGCAAGCAGTATTATGCGGCGGCGTTACCGCTTTAATCACTGCAGGCTTTGAAACTCTTTGTGATGCAGGTTATGCTCCTGAAAATGCTTACTTTGAATGCATGCACGAGATGAAATTGATTGTTGATTTGATGTACGAAGGCGGTATGGCTAAGATGCGTCATTCTATCAGTGATACTGCTGAATATGGTGATTATGTAACCGGTAGCCGTATTATTACTGACGAAACCAAGAAGGAAATGAAGAAAGTATTAACTGAGATTCAAGATGGTACCTTTGCTAAAAACTGGTTGTTGGAAAATCAAGCTAATCGTCCTGCCTTCAATGCTATGCGCCGCCGTGGTGCTGAGCATCCTATTGAAAAGGTTGGTGCTCAATTGCGTGGTATGATGAGCTTCATTAAGCCTGCTGGCAAAAAATAAGAAGTTTTACCGTTGATTTAATAAACTTTAAAGCGCTGTAGCCAGAGAATTCCGGCTGCAGCGCTTTTTCTTGGCTTGCTATTTTGCTAGGCGGGATAAGTCAGTTTGACTAATTCCTGTGAAGTAATCCTTTATTAAATCTTGAAAAACTAACATGTATTTGGTGAGATAATGCCTGGCGTGATGAATTAAGTACCTATTATGGTAGACGAAATTCCCGTTGCATTTCAAAGGAAAAATATTTACGTTTGGTGATAAAGCATCCGGAGAGTTGGCGATGCTCATCTGGGAAAGAAAGCAGGCGGATAGGCCGTTGGAACAGATGCTGGAGGTAATACCAGTTGTAGTAGAAGAAAAATAGACTTGTGGGAAGAATCCGGCTTCTTCAAAGCATCTGCTAATAGTATTGCCTAAAATATTAGGCGGCGCTACCACGGAAAATGGTAAGTCCTTAAAATCCTTAACATAGGCCCCTTGGAGGGCCTTTTTTTTGAGTTCATTTGTTTTCTAAATCCTGTGTAAAATGCGCGTATAGCTCAGTTGGCTAGAGCAATCGACTGATACTCGGTAGGTCCCAGGTTCGAAT
>CAZTGQ010000262.1:0-2456 GCA_964613345.1 uncultured Acidaminococcales bacterium
AAATTACTAATCTTAGCCAAAGCATCCGCTAGAGCATCTGGATTGTCACAAAGAATACCACCAGAATAATCTGCCATATATTCCCTGGAACGGGATATCGCCATTTGAATAATCATTGCTGCCAAGGGTGCTAAAAGCAGCACCAACAAATTAACTAAGGGATTTCTATTTCTACGGTCTCCTCCACCGAAGAACATACCAAAGCGAGTCACGGTGGCAATCACCCCGGCCATGGAGGCAGCAATAGAGCTAATTAAAATATCACCATGCTTCACATGACTGAGTTCATGACCAAGAACACCGGCAATTTCTGCCGGGGAAAGGACATTCATTAGTCCACTGGTAACACATACCGCCGCATGATTTTGATTACGACCGGTAGCAAAAGCATTAGGCACAGCACTGTTAATAATATACACCCTAGGCATGGGCAAATTCCCACGATTAGCTAATTTCTCTACAATACCATATAGCACCGGTGAACTACTGGCATCCACCTCTTGGGCATTGTACTGAGCAATGACAATTTTATCACTATGCCAATACATGAAGAAATTAGAGGCCAAAGAGAATATAAGCATTATAAGCATGCCCTGTGAACCACCGAAATAATCACCTAAAAAAATTAAGAGCAGCGTTAAAAAGCTCATTAATAAAGTTAATCTTAGCATGTATTCCTCCTTAATTTAAAAGCTCTGTAACAGAAACAAATCTAATACCCGCATTTTTTACTTCCTTAATGGCTTCATTCCAAGCCTGAGCAGTAGCCGGTCTAGCATGACAGATGACAATAACAGAGCCGTTTCTATTAGCCATAGCAGCTGCCTGCCATATTTGCTTTTTGATATCGCTGACACTACTGCTGTTATCCAAGAATAAACTATTTTTGCCTGTGGGTATACCCATCTGACTAGATAGCTTTTCTCCTAAGGAATCACCGTTAGTTCTACTATCTACGAAAAACAAGCCTCGGGTTTTAAGCACTGCCAAGGTTGCTTTCATGGCAGCATAATCAGCTGTAGCCTTGGAGCCCTGATGATTGTTTACACCACTCACTCCCGGCAAGCTATCTAGCGCCGCTTTAACTATAGCTTGAATTTCTCCTTGGCTCATACCAACCTGCACATAACGGCTTTCTGAGCTAGCACCACTAATAGATTCCATAGGCAAATGCAGCATAGCTACATTACCACTGCTTTTTATAATATCTAAAGCAGCTTTACTATTAGCCTTAAAGGGAAGTACCGCAAAAGAAAAGTTTCCTCCTGCTCTCACTAGCTCCCTCACCGGTCCTAAATCGTAACCACAATCATCTATTACTACAGCGATTTTGCCACTATATTGGGGGAGACTTTTTTCCGGTTGCTTATTGTCTGCCTTAACTATTTCTTCATTTTTAGGCTTAGCCTTATCCTTCTTAGCGTCCGGCTCTTGCTTTTCTTCGACTTTTTTCTGCGGCTCCTGAGCCTTTTTCCCAGTGAGGACTTCCTTTATAGAGGGCACTATTTCACTGATAACTCCGCCACTCTTTGAGGCCTCCTTCTCCTGAGAAGGCGTACTGCTGCGAGAGGATACAAAAAAGCCTAAGGCCATAATAAAAACCAATACTGCTAAAACCAGTAAGCCGCCGCCCTTTTTGTTTCCCTTCCTTGTTTTCTTCCTAACAACCATCTATAACTCCTTTAGGCTCTGGGATGAGCTTTTTCATAAATTGCTTTTAATCTACTATTAGTTAAATGGGTATAAATTTGTGTGGTGGAAATATCTGCATGACCTAAAAGCTCTTGCACGGTTCTAAGGTCAGCTCCATTATCTAACATATGTGTGGCAAAAGAATGACGTAAAATATGCGGTGTCAATTCCTTTTGAATACCGGCCTTATGTCCGTAGCCCTTGATTATTTGCCAAAATCTCTGTCTCGTCATGGGATGCCCCCATAGAGTCAAAAAAAGTATGGGCGAATCCAGTTTATCCTTCACAAGCTGAGGACGTACTACGGATAAATACTTTTCAATATAGCCTAGGGCGTAGTGACCCAAGGGGATAATTCTCTCCTTAGACCCCTTACCATAGGCTAAAAGATATTTCATAGGTAGGTTCACGCCTGCCGTTGGCAAATTAAGCAGCTCCGAAACTCGCATACCCGTAGCATAGAGCACTTCCAACATGGTTCTGTCTCTATAGCCCTCCGCTGTAGCTAAATCCGGTGCCAAAAGAAGCTTCTCCACTTCTTCCCTACTTAGAACCTTAGGCAAGATAATCCCCTTATGCCCTGCTTCTACTACCTCCGAAGGGTCCATAGGGAGATTTCCCTCCACAGTCATAAAGCGAAAAAACCCTTTAATAGCGGCAAGTTTTCGAGCTATAGAGCTGGCAGCATATTGCTTCTTTTTTAGCTGAGTTATATAGCCAATTATATCTTCTCTGGTAACAGCAGTTGTGGCCTTGCCAACCTC
>CAZTGQ010000263.1:0-1757 GCA_964613345.1 uncultured Acidaminococcales bacterium
AGTTACAAATCAATTTTCTGCTCAGCTAGAAGCTAAGGGCAATATTAAAATCTCCGGCAATAAATCCTTAACCTTAAAGCCGGGTAAGCATTTCGTGAGTATGAAAAAGGGAGTTCTGTATGTGAATAATACTAAGGTGGGTGGTAATAGCATCACGATTACCGGAGCAAAGGGCTCCACACCTGTTTATATTAACAAAAAGAATTATAGAGGTGCTTTGACTGTTGCTGTAAACAAGGATAAGAAAACCTTAAATGTGATTAATACTCTTAACCTAGAGGATTATCTTTACGGTGTAGTGGCCAAGGAGGTTATGCCACTTTGGCCTGATGAAGCTATTAAAGCTCAGGCAGTAGCAGCTCGCTCCTTTGCTTTGTATGAGTTGAATCAAAGCAGCTATCCTAATTATGATATTAAGGCTAATGAAATGGGACAGGTTTATGGGGGCCTAGGTGCTGAGCACAGCAATACGACTAAGCTCATAGATGCTACTAAGGGTATGGCAGTAACCTATCAGGGTTCACCTATTCAAGCTTTCTTTCATAGCACCAGTGGTGGATATACGGAAAGCGCAGCTTATGTCTGGGGCAATCCAGTGCCTTATTTGCAAGCAGTGGTTGATTATGATCAGGAGGCTCCTAGCTTTAATTGGGAGAAAGTTTACACTAAAGAGCAGTTATCACGTGCTTTAAATCAAGGTGGCTATGCTGTAGGGGAGCTAGAAGGCATACGTCTTTCCGAGCTTAAGCAAGCGCCTATGAAGGCCACAGAGGATAGGGGCATTTCCGGTAGAGTGCGCAGGATTACGTTTAAAGGGAAGAAAAGCTCCGTGACCTTAACAGGGGATAAGGTGCGTTCTCTTTTAGGCTTAAATAGCACTCTTTTTGAAGTGGCAGTAGGCTTGCAAAGACCTGATTATTTGGAGGTACCTATTTTAAATCGCTATGGTATGCAAATAGGCTCCAAGAAAATACCCATTAAAAAGGATGGACGAGGAACCGCCTATAAAGGTTCCTTGGGAGATTTGCATTTACTAACTGACGTGAAGGATGAGAAAATTATTTTTACCGGCAGAGGCTGGGGACATGGCTTAGGAATGAGCCAGTGGGGTGCCAGAGGCATGGCCCAAAGTAAGGCAGCTAAAGGGAAAAAGGATTACTATAAAAATATTTTAACCCACTACTATACAGGAACTAAAGTGGAGCGGGTTTATTAGGAGTTATTATGCAGGTTACAGATTTTAATTATACATTGCCCCAGGAATTAATTGCGCAGCATCCTATGGAGCCTAGAGACCACTCTAGGCTTTTAGTGGTGAATAAGACAACAGGAGAGCTGACCCATAAGCATTTTTACGACATTACTTCGTATTTAGAGCCAGGGGATTTATTGGTTTTTAATGACACTAGGGTTATTCCTGCCAGACTTCATGGCACTAAGCCTACCGGTGCACATGTAGAGGTTTTTCTTCTGACCAGAATCAATACCACTGATTGGGAGGTTTTGGTCAAACCAGGTCGCAAGCTGCGGGTAGGGGCCACCATTATCTTCAGTCCGGAGCTAAGCTGCGAAATCGTGGATACCACAGAGTTTGGCGGGCGTATTGCACGTTTTAAGTTCGAGGGTATTTTTGAAGAAATTTTGGACCGACTGGGGGAAACACCTCTGCCTCCTTACATTACGGAGCCCTTAGAGGACAAGGAAAGATACCAGACGGTTTATAATAGGGAAAGAGGTAGCGCTGCTGCACCTACGGC
>CAZTGQ010000263.1:1787-2456 GCA_964613345.1 uncultured Acidaminococcales bacterium
ACTAAGGAGCTAATGCAAAAGCTTAAGGAAAAAGGTGTGGAGGAGGTTTTTGTCACATTGCATGTGGGCCTAGGCACCTTTAGACCGGTGAGTGAGGCTGTAGTAGAAGATCATAAAATGCACAGTGAGTTTTATACTATTACACCGGAGGCAGCCGAGGCTATTAATAGAGCTAAGGCCGCGGGCAGAAGAATTGTGGCAGTGGGTACTACCAGCGTACGTACTCTAGAGGCAGCAGGAGCAGATGGCGAAATTAAGCCAGGTGGAGCGTGGACGAAAATTTTTATTTATCCGGGCTATGAGTTCCGTTACGTTAATGCTCTGATTACTAATTTTCATTTGCCTCAAAGTACTCTTTTAATGCTGGTTTCTACCTTGGCTACCAGAGAAATTATGCTTCATGCTTATGAAGTGGCAGTACAGGAAAAATATCGCTTCTTCAGCTTTGGCGATGCCATGTTTATCAAATAATAACGAGGTCACTATGGAAGCAGTTTATTATGAATTAATTAAAGAAGATAGTCGCAGTGGAGCAAGATTAGGCAAGCTCCATACTCCTCACGGCGTTTTTGATACACCGATGTTCATGCCTGTGGGAACTCAGGCCACAGTAAAAACCTTAACACCTGAGGAGCTTTACGAGATGAAATCTCAGGTTATCTTGGCTAA
>CAZTGQ010000264.1:0-2445 GCA_964613345.1 uncultured Acidaminococcales bacterium
GAGACAGAACGAAAACGTAAGGTACAATGAAAGCAGCGATGGATAGCTTAGCGGCTATAACACCGGTTCTCATTGGATTAGAACCTGCAATACCGCTACCGGCATAAGCTGCCAAGGCTACAGGAGGCGTAACATCTGCTACGATACCAAAGTAGAAGGCAAACATATGAGCTGCCAAAACCGGTACGTTCATTTGTACCAAGGCAGGAGCTGCAATAGTAGAGGTAATTACATAGTTGGCAGTAGTAGGTACGCCCATACCAAGTACCAAGGAGGTTAACATGGTAAAGAACATAGCTGGTAAAAGTTTACCACCGGCCATATCCAAAAGTGCTGTAGCCATTTTTAAACCGATACCGGTTTTAGTTACTACGCCGATAATAATACCTGCAGTAGCGCAAGCGATCAGTACGCCTAAGACGCCCTTAGAACCGGAAATTAAACCATCAACTACATCCTTAAAGGAAACTCTAGTGTTTTTCTTTAAGCAGGCACAAACGATGGTTAAACCAATAGCTGCCAAGGCTGCTCTGGTAGGAGTATAACCGGTAACTAAAAGATAAACAATAACGATCAAAGGAATAGCCAAATGGCCCTTTTCCTTTAATAAAGCACCGAACTTCGGTAATTCTTCTCTAGGAGTACCCTTTAAGCCGTTTTTCTTAGCTTCATAATGCACGCCCAACCATACGCCGATATAATACAGCATGGCAGGAATAACAGCAGCTTTAACAACGGAGATATAAGGAACACCAACGAATTCAGCCATTAAAAAGGCTGCTGCACCCATTACAGGGGGCATTAATTGTCCGCCAGTGGAAGCAGAAGCCTCTACTGCGCCGGCAAATTCAGGACGATAGCCCAGCTTTTTCATCATAGGAATGGTGAAGGCACCGGTACCTGCTACGTTAGCAACAGAGGAGCCGGACACTGTACCCATTAAGCCGGAGGACAAAACAGCAACCTTAGCAGGTCCGCCAGCTGCCCAACCAGCTAAAGCATTAGCCAAGTCAATGAAGAATTTACCAAGGCCAGTAGCCTCCAAATAAGAACCGAATAGAATAAATAAATAAATAAAGGTGGATGATACGCCCATAGGAGTACCAAAAATACCTTCGGTGGTATAGTATAAATGAGTGAACATTTCGTCTACACCAACGCCTCTATGAGCCAAAATACCAGGAACATAGGGACCGGCAAAAGCATAGCCTAGAAATACCAAGGCTACTATAATCATAGGCCAGCCTACAGTACGACGAGCTGCTTCAATAACAAAGAAAATACCGATTAAACCTACAATAAAGTCTGTTTGGGTATTCATACCAGCACGCAGTACTAATTCATGGTAGTTAAAAACTACATACATAGTGGTTATGGCACCACCAATAGCAAAAAGAACATCTAAAGGATTCATTTTACTCTTGTCCCAGCTGGATCTTGCTGGATATAGTAAGAAAATTAAAACTAAACCGAAGCATAAATGAATGGCCCTTTGCAGCATGGCATCCAGGACACCGAAAGTAGCTGTATAAAGCTGAAATATAGCAAAAATAATACAAATAGCAGAAATCAAATTACCCCAAAAACCAGTTACTTTTCTTTTCCCTGCTTCTGGATCAAATTTTTCCAGAACTTCTTCTGCACTCATTGCCTGAGGCTCCACGCCATCCATCTTTATTTCTGTGGACTCTGTCATAAATAGTATTCCTCCCTTCTTAATCAAACCAAAGCATGTACCGTTTCTTGACCGTGACTGTTACTAAGGTGCCGGATGGATATATTTTATAAATAGGTATTTCTTCGCCGTGAATATAGAGCCGCGGTTTAGGAATATCTTGCGTTCTAAAGGCCACTTGCTTATAAGGACGATTCATTTCTAGGATAAAATGTCCATCCTCAGTTTGGGTAAATTTACCATCATCGGTATAACACGGTAACCCCACACCCTATGATTTTAATCTCGTATAGGTCATTAGCATGTCCTCTGAACCACGTACTGTGAAAAATTCTTCACAGGGTGTTAATTGGACAGAATGAATATATAAATAATGCCATGTTTCTCCCCTGTTCACAGGGAAACGAAAAACCTGTAAATTATTTTCCGGAACAACCGAAAGCACTAACTGATTGCCGTAATATACTACTCCTGCGAGAAAGAAAAGACAGATAATTATGCCCAAATAAAAAAATGACCGAAACCCGGATTCACCCGGATTCCGGTCATTTAACTTACCAAAAAGTTTCATATGAAATTTTATTTCTCGTTAAAGAATTTCTCAGCACCAGCTGCCATCTTTACAGACATACCATCTTTTGCAGTTGCTTTGCTTACTACGGAGCAAGCCTTGTGAGCTGCCTTTAGACGATCAGTGTTAGAGAAGATTGCTTTAGCACAATCATAAGCTAATTGATCATTCATCTTGTCAGTAACAACTAACATGCAAC
>CAZTGQ010000265.1:0-2422 GCA_964613345.1 uncultured Acidaminococcales bacterium
TTGGGTTAGGTCATGTAGGAGCTCACGTAGCCTTTTGTTTAGGCATGATGGGTATTGCTGATCAGGTATTATTATGTGATAAAAATGAGAAAAAGCTAGCTAGCGAATGCAATGATTTGCAGGATGCAGTGAAATTTATGCCCTATAGGGTTGATTACAAAACTGTACCCTATGAAGGCTTAGGCGACTGTGATGTTATTGTGAATGCTGTGGGAGACATTAGTCTCTGTGCTACCGGTAGTCGTGATGATGAAATGAATTATACCGTAGTACAGGTTGCTGATTATGTGTCCAAGGTTATGGCAGGCGGTTTCAAGGGAATTATTGTTAACATTACTAATCCCTGTGATGTTATTACTAATTTAGTAGCACGTCTTAGCGGTTTGCCCAAAGGTCAGGTGCTAGGTACAGGCACTGGCTTAGATACAGCACGGTTAGTACATGCTTTAGCTGATCAGACGGGCTTAGAGCATAATTCCTTTACTGCTTATATGTTTGGCGAGCATGGTAATGCTCAAATGGTTCCTTGGTCCTTGGTTAATTTTGCCGGGAAGCCCTTAGCAGAGCTAGCCAATGATCCGCGCTTTGACTTTGACCATGATGCTGTGAAGGATGCTGCTATTGGTGGTGGTTGGGTAACCTATAGTGGTAAGGGCTGCACGGAATATGGTATTGCCTCAGCAGCAGCTACTATGGTTAGTGCTATTTTGCGTGATGAGAAGAGGATTATGGCAGCTAGTGTGGAATTAACCGGCCAATATGGCGAAACCGGTATTTTTGCCGGACATCCGGCAGTACTGGGTGCAAAAGGTGCAGAAGAGGTTATGGAATACAAGCTGACAGCTGAGGAATTAGCTGCTTTTAAGGAATGCTGTGATAAAATTAGGACCAATATTGCTAAAGCGGATAAGCTTTTAAAAAAATAAGATGGTGCTAAGAGAGGGCTGACCTGCTGGATTGTTTGTGGCAGGCAGCTCCCTTTTCGTGTGGTAGATATTTTGAAATAAAGGTGGAAGAACATGGGACAGGAAAGAGAATTGGCTGGGCAGCTTCATGCTGCCGGTAATAGTTGTGCAGAAGCAGTAGTTAAAGCTTGCAATATTTCTTTGAATTTAGGGCTGTCAGATGATGCTTTGCGGATGGCCTCCGGATTAGGTGGAGGTATTGGCGGTGCAGGATGTGTTTGTGGAGCTTTAAATGGAGCAGAGCTTATTTTGGGTGTAATTGCCGGTAGAACAGAGGTAGCAGAAAAAAGTAAATCGGAGATTTATACGCTCACTAAAGAGTTTCATACTAGATTTATGGAGCACTTTGGTAGCTCCTGCTGCAGAGTACTTAAGGGACCTGAACTGAAGGTTAGCTGCGACAGCTTGGTAGAAGAAACAGCAGGCTTAGTAGTAGCCTATATTAAAGAAAAGGCGCTCCGTTAGGGAGCACTAAAGGGACAAATAGATGTATATTTTCACTAGTGAATTCAGACGAAAAACAACAAATATCTTACGTGTAATGCTTCCGATTTTTATTACTCAGGTAGCTATTATGGGTATGAATTTTTTTGATACGGTAATGTCAGGGCAAGCGGGAACAAATGATTTAGCCGGTGTAGCGATTGGTGCGAATATTTGGATGCCTGTTTTTACCGGAATTAATGGCTTGCTTTTAGCTTTGACGCCCTTAGTTGCACATTTGCGCGGTGCAGGTAAGCAAGAAGAAATTGGTAAAGTGGTTTTTAATGGGTTAATTCTTGCTTTGGGAGTGGGAGTGCTAGTAATTACCGGTGGCATTTTAGGACTGGATAGGATTTTAAGCACTATGACTCTCACTGCTCCTGTACGCTCTATTGCGGAGCGTTATTTAGCGGCTTTAGCTTTCGGTATTATACCGCTATTTCTGACCAACATTTTGCGTGCCTTTGTAGATACGATGGGGCATACTCAGCTTACGATGAGACTCTTTGTGCTCACCCTGCCGGTTAATGCGATAATGAATTATATTTTTATTTTCGGTAAATTGGGATTTCCTGCTTTAGGTGGCGTCGGTGCGGGAGTGGGCAGTGCGGTAACATATACCCTGCTCTTTCTTTCCTATGTAGTATTAGTGAAGAAGCTGCCCAGCTTTAAGAACTTCACAATTTTTCATTGGTATGGTATTAAATGGACTATGGTTAAAGAGCATTTGAGCATTGGTATTCCTATGGGCACTTCTATTTTTTGTGAGACTAGTATTTTTGGTGTGGTGGCACTTTTTATCAGTCGCTTTGGTACGGAAGCAGTGGCCGGTCATCAAGCTGCGATGAATTTCACAAGCCTACTTTATATGCTGCCCTTAAGCTTTTCCTTAGCCTTGACTATTTTGGTAGGCGTGGAGGTGGGGGCCAAGAATTGGACAGAGGCTCAGAGCTATGCTCAAACAGGAAGAGTTG
>CAZTGQ010000266.1:0-2378 GCA_964613345.1 uncultured Acidaminococcales bacterium
TATCCTTACTCATCCCTTATTGTACCTCCTTTCCAAAAGACCTACAAAACGAGCCACAGCAAAGGTCATAATTAAATAGATAATAGCAACAGCTAGCCAAATTTCAAAGGAAGCATAGGTTCTGGCAATGATAAGCTGACCTCTTCTGGTCAATTCCTCAAAGCCTATAACAGAAACCAAGGAGGAATCCTTCAGCATGGCAATAAATTCATTACCTAGGGGAGGAATAATACGCTTAAAGGCTTGGGGCAAAATAACAAAACGCATGGTCTGCCACCAGCTCATGCCTAAGCTACGTCCTGCCTCCATCTGGCCCTTATCAATGGATTGAATACCACCTCTGAATATTTCTGCAATATAAGCTCCGCTGTTAATAGAGCAAGCAGAAATAGCCGCAAAAAACGCATCCACTCTATGGTTAATAATAGCAGGAAGGGCAAAGTAGACTAAAAATATCTGTACTAGTAACGGTGTCCCGCGGATAAAATCCACATAAATATTGCCCAAATACTTTAAAGGCTTAATGCCTGATAAACGTATCAGGGATACCACAATACCTATGGCCAGGCCAAGACCTACGCTTAAGGCAGTTACCTCTACGGTAATGCCTGCCCCTGCTAAAAGCAAAGGAAAAGCATCCCGCATAATACTAAAATTAAAATCCATAGCTCTCAATCCTTTGTCCCTATTTTAGGTTTATTTTTGTGTTGCCTTGCCAAACCATTTTTCGTAAATCTTCTGATATTCACCCTTACTCTTCAAAGAAGCCAGGGCCTTATTTAAATCACCTAGCAAAGGACTGTTCTTCTTTACGGCGATACCATAGCTTTCTGCTTCCATGGTTTCTCCCACTAGCTTGCCTGCATCCTTACCTTCCTTGGTTAAATAGTAAGCAGCTACAGGCTTGTCTATAATAACCGCATCAACGCCCTTATTTTTCAGTTCTAAAAACACTTCGGAATTAGTATTGAAAGTAGTGACCTTGGCGCCTGGTACCTTAGACGCAGTTTCTGCTCCGGTGGTGCCAATTTGCACAGCAATTTTCTTCTGAGCCAAATCCTTAATACTCTTTACGCCATTATTGTCCTTATTAACTACAATAATTAGTCCGGATTGATAGTAAGGCTCTGTAAAGCTAATAACCTTAGCTCTGTCCGGTGTGATGCTCATGCCAGAAATAGCCACATCCACATTTCCTGCGTTTAGGGCAGGAATAAGTGCATCAAAGCCCATATTAGCGATTTCTACTTTTTTATTCATTTCCTTGCCTAAGGCTCTAATAAGATCCATATCAAAGCCTTCCAGTTCCTTAGAATCCTTGCCTTGAAATTCAAAGGGAGCAAAGGTAGGTTCCGTAGCTACCCGCAAAACATTCTTACTATCTCCCCCGGTTTTTTTCTCCCCGGTACCGCAGCCTGTCAGAAGTCCTACTACCATAAATGCTGTGAATAATGCTAAAGCAAGCTTTTTCATAAAAGAAATCCTCCTAATTGTACAATAATGATTATTATACAACTAGAAGGAACCTTTAGGCAATCCCAATTCTATTCCGGCATTTTGCCAAACCATTTCGTATATAGCTTTTGATATTCGCCTTTTTTCTTCAAGCTATCTAAGGCTGCATCAATTTCCTTTACTAATTTGGTATTTTTCTTAGCTACAGCAATACCGTAGGCTTCGTCTGTTAAGGGCTTACCCACAATTTTAGCGTAGCTACTGCCACCCTTTTGTAGGAAGTATTGTAAAACAGGCAAATCACTGATAACAGCATCCACATTTTTATTTTTAAGCTCCATGCAGGCTAAATCACTGGTATTAAAAGTAGAAATCTTTACCCCGGTAATTTTTTCCGCTCTGGAAGCACCGGTAGTGCCTAATTGCACAGCCATATTCTTGACCTTTAAATCATCAATGGAATTAATGTCCTTATTGTCCTTAGCCACAGCTAAAGCTAAACCGGACTTGTAATAGGGCTGAGAGAAATTAACCTTTTCTTTTCTGGCATCAGTAATGGTCATACCGGCAATAGCTACATCAATATTGCCTGCAGTAAGGGCAGGAATTAAAGCATCAAAGCCCATGTTCTTAATAGTACATTTCTTGTAACCCATTTCCTTAGCCACTGCTCTGATTAAATCCATATCAAAGCCTGTGAATTCCTTGCTTTTTTCGTCTGGAAACTCAAACGGTGCGAAGGATGGCTCTGTAGCCACAATCAACTCTTCCTTAGAGCTAGCCGCTGTTTCTTTTTTCTCTCCTGAGCAGCCCAGCACTGTGCTCATAACCACAAGGGATAGGAGCAAACACAATAATTTTTTCATACAAACCCCTCCTTCAAAATATAATAGCATAAAAACAACCTAGCTGACCTGGTCTTC
>CAZTGQ010000267.1:0-2367 GCA_964613345.1 uncultured Acidaminococcales bacterium
TTTTTCTTGATAATCCTTGCGCCTAGCCTGAAAAGCCAGCCACTGGTCCCGACTTTCTCCTAAAGCTTGAGCAATCCTTCCTGCTCTAAGCTCCATATCCTGTTCCTTCACCATCACGGTGTGCTTTCTAAATAAATACGCAAAAGCTCCGCCTACGATCAAGGAGAAAATTAGAAGCGCCGCCGCAAAGGACAAAAAGAACTTAACGGCAATTTTATTTTTCATCTTGAGTCTCCTCAAATCTATAGCCTACCCCCCAAATAGTCTTAATATCCCACTCCGGATGGGGCAAAGCGTCTAGCTTTGCTCTCAGTCTTTTAATATGCGAATCCACAGTACGACTATCGCCGCAGTACTCATAGCCCCAAATGCTGTCCAAAAGATTTTCCCTAGTAAAGACCTTATTTTTATTCTTGGCAAAGGTCCACAAAAGCTCGATCTCTTTTTTAGTCAGGGCCAAGGGTTTACCATTAAGACTAACGGTGTAGTCATCCATATTAATTATCAAGGTTCCCACCTGATGCTCCTGTTTTTCTGCTTCAGGTGGCTGCAGTCTACGCAATACTGCTCTCACTCTCGCCATAACCTCCTTCGCAGAAAAAGGTTTTACTACATAATCATCTGCGCCAATATCCAGTCCCATTATTTTGTCAAAGTCCTCGCCTCGAGCAGTGATCATAATAATAGGCACCATGGAGCTTTGTCTAATTTCCTTGCACACGCTAAAGCCATCTACCTTGGGCATCATCACATCCAATAAAACCATTTTGATGCTCTTTTCCTGCTTATGAAAAAACTTCAACGCCTCTTCCCCATCATAAGCTACCAAGGGCTCCATACCTTCTTTTTCTGCATAAGTAGCTAATATAGAAGTAATTTGTGCATTATCATCCACAATCAGAATTTTGTCCATGTTTTTCCTCCTCTTCCTCTATCTAATATTATACATAGTTTTTTGTTTTTTTCATGACAAAAATAAACACAAAAGAAGACTGAAAAAAACACTAATTTGTCATAATATTCCCTTATGCTACAATTACAGTAAGAACAAATACTAAAATTGGAGAGTGATTAATATGTCTAATATCAAAAATATTGCTTTAACTGCTTCTATCATTGCAGCTCTTGGTTTATCCACCGCTTACGCTGCTACTCAGGATACAACCTCCACCAATGCTCCTAGAATGCGTAATAAAATTGCCACCTGCCAAACTGCGCCCGGTGTTTGTGGAGGCAGAGCAGAAATGGGTAAACACAGAAGACCTAATCAACTGGGTATGAAGGTACTAGCAGAAATAACAGGTAAGGATGAAGCTACTATTCTAAAAGAATGTAGAGAACAAAAACTAAATCCAGCTCAATATGCACAAAAAGCCGGCAAGTACAACGAATTTAAAGCTAAGCGATTAGAACTGGCTAAAGACAGAATGTCTCAGGCCGTAGCCGATGGAAAGCTTACCCAAGATAAAGCAGACCAAGGACTTAAAAGGTTTGCCCAGATTCTAGATGACCAAAGAGACGGCAAACGTCCACTTGCAGGCAAAAGAAAACTCCATCAACGCCAGGAAGCCAAAGGACCTCAAGGTGAATGCATCCTGCGCCGTAATCCCGATGGTTCCCTCTGCCCCGGCCAAGAAGGAATGGCCTACAGAGAGCATCCCATGTACGGTCATATGCCCCTAGATACTTTAGCATCCCTAACTGGTAAAAGCACTGAAGCTCTTTACGCCGAAGCCAGCAAGGAGCAACTGACCTGTGCAGGCATGGCTAAAAAGCTAGGTATCCTTGACCAATACAAGTCTGCTCGTCTAGAAGCTCACAAAACCCTTTTAGACAAGGCTGTAGCAGAAGGTCGCTTAACCGTGCAACAGGTCGAAAATATTTTAGCTAACATAAGTAAAAATATTGATGCCGGTCAGCACGAAAGAGGCTTTATGGGTAACCACCGCCCCGGCATGAGACCTATGCCCCGCGGACCTCTAGCACCTGCAAAATAAGAATTTCATAGTAAAAGAGCAGCTTAGTGAGGAATTTTCTCACCAAGCTGCTCTTTTTTTAGTTAATTATCATCACCATTTATTCTCATCTAAAAGGCTCATTTTCATTTCATAGTAATCCGGACTCATATCCAAATAATGTTTATGAGGATAAGCAAAGCGCTGTTCCTCAGGCCATATTTCCTCCTGCAGCTGCTTCGTCACAAAAGCTCTAATTTCTTGCAAGGTCCGTTTAGGCATAACTCTTTTGCCCTCTAAAATCACTGGCTGCTGCAATTCCTTAGCTGTGCAGCCTACGAAGGCTCTATTTTTCCAAGGCTTATCCACATCCACGTAGCGATAGGGCTTAGTCAAATCAATGGTTTCCTCG
>CAZTGQ010000268.1:0-2349 GCA_964613345.1 uncultured Acidaminococcales bacterium
TTGCTTTTTATTTACACTGTGCTAAATAGTCCAGGGCAAATTGGGCATAAATAGCAGCACCATCTGTCAAAACCTCCTCATCAACATCAAAATCAGGATGATGATGCACGCAGCAAATGCCCTTGCTCTCATTTCTAACTCCTAAAAAGCCATATACGCCCGGAATTTCTTCCATATACACAGAAAAATCCTCCGCCCCCATTTGCTTAGCATAATCCACCAACGCCTTATCGCCTAAGATTTTTTGGGCTGCACCTCTAGCTAACGCATTAAGCTCTAGATTATCATTAATAAGAGGTGCTGGGCCAAAGAAATAGGTACTTTCAACATCACAGCCGTGAGCCTGAGCTAATCCCCTAGCCTTTCTTTCTATTAGGCTTGGTAAATTTTTCCTCAAGGCTTTGTTAAAGGTTCTGGTAGTGCCTACCAAAACTACTTCCTGGTTTCGTCCCTCTCCACTGCTATTCATGGCTCCAATAGTCAGTACTAGTGAATTACCATAAGGATTATCCTGACTAACCAAGGATTGTAAACCAGTTACTACCTCTGCTGCCGCCAGCAGAGGGTCTGTCTTAATATCTAAGGTATCCTTATCAGCTTTAATTTTCAAAGTGATTCTATCACTGCAAGCCATTCTTTCCCCATCAGCAAAATTGGCTGTGCCACTTTCTAAAAGTGCCCAAACATGCATACCAAAAATCCCGTCTATATTTTTTAGGCAACCCTTCTCCACATAGTGTCTGGACTCCGTTCCCAATTCTTCAGCCATCTGAAACAAGAGTTGCACTTCACCTGTAAATTCCTGTCTGTGGGCCATAAGCAGCTTCGCCGCTCCTAAGAGCATGGCAGTATGACAATCATGACCGCAGGCATGCATTACTCCTTCTTTTTGCGACAGATAGGTTTGTCCGTGATTATTTTCCTGTATAGGGAGAGCATCAATATCCGCTCTTAGCATAACGGTTTTCCCCTGCCCCTTTCCACGAATAGTTCCTATACAACCTGTTATATCAGGAAAGGTAAGCACTTCAACCCCAAGCTTGTCCAGTTCTGCTACAATCCGCTTAGTCGTATTTACTTCCTCCGTACCTAATTCAGGATGGGAGTGAAAATAATGTCTAAGAGAAAGCACATAGTCATTTAAAGCCTTAGCTTCTGCTTTTAAGTCACACATGACTACAACCTCCTAAAATATTCTCTTTGTAACTTACCTGGGCCTTGCAGTCAAATATACTAGCAGTATCCTCTGCTATTTTCTCCAGTTTTTGCATCATCATAGCATTTACAGCAGATTTAGCCGCCGTGATACGCCCTGTTAAAACCACTTTATCACATATGATATTAAATTGCTTGCCGCCCTCAACCTTATCTAAGCTCAGAGCCAAGGGTTCAATAGGATTATTAAAACGACTAATCAAGGTCTGCATATTTAGCATCATAGCACAAGCTGCCACAATAGCATCCTCTCCTAAATGAGGAGTCGACCCATGAGCAGATTTGCCTCTGACTTCAATGCTAAAACTTGTAGTACTACTATTCTCTTCTGTTTTCATCATGGTAATACTCCCGTCTTGTACATAAGGCGCAAACAGAATTTCTGCCTGCGCCTTATTGCTGCTTTAATTATAAAGGTAGATAAATACCGCCGCCAGGGCCTAGGGGAATATTAAAGATTACCCATACAGTTAAAAGGATAACCCAAGCGATGGTAAAGGCGATGGAATAGGGCAGCATATTAGCTATAATAGTGCCCATGCCTGTGTCCTTCTCATATTTACGCACGAAGCCTAAAATCAAAGGAAAATAATAAAATAAAGGAGACAAGGGATTGGTAATGGAATCACCTATTCTGTAGGCTACCTGAGTTACTGCAGGGTCATAGCCTAAAATCATCATCATAGGCACCATAACAGGAGCCAAAATAGCCCATTTAGCAGAAGCAGAACCAATAAAGATATTTACGATTCCTGAAACGAAAATCAAGCCTACAATTAAAGGCACGCCTGTAAAATTCATAGTCTTTAAGACTCCGGCACCCTTGATAGCCAACACTGCGCCTAAATTAGACCATGCAAAATAATTGGTGAATTGAGAACAGAAAAAGCACAGTAAAATGTAGGAGGATATATCCTTAAAGGATTGAGAGATATCAGCAAACATATCCTTGTCGTTTTTATACTTCCCACTACAAAAGCCAAAAACTGCACCTGGAACAAAAAGTACAAGAGTAACCATAAGAATAATACCCACCATAAAGGGAGACTTGGGATCCATAATAGAATGAGTTTTGGGATCACCTAAAATAGGATTATCTCCTATGCACATGGCTCCAATAGCTAAAAGAGTAAT
>CAZTGQ010000269.1:0-2340 GCA_964613345.1 uncultured Acidaminococcales bacterium
CGCTTTATTTATACAGGCAAGTTAGAACACTGGCTTATTCGTTTCTGCCGCCGCTTTTCTGAAAGAACCCAGACGGCCATTTTTTTGGGCTATAGAGACTTTCAGCAGGCTATGTTTTTGCTGGGCAAGCATCCAGGTAAGGTTTTCCGTGCCTTTATGGAATCAGGTCTCAGTCTTTTACTTATTTATTCTGTAGTGCCTGTTTTTATTATGGCCTTTGATATTGACTTTTCTTGGTCCGTGGTGCTATCTAGGATGTGTCTTTTAAATCTAGTTTTATATTTCACTCCTACACCCGGTGGAGCCGGTGTGGCGGAGGGTGGCTTCCTCATGCTTTTTAATTCTGTGCTGCCCAGTGGTATTACAGGAGTCATTGCTGTCCTCTGGCGTTTCTTTTGTGAATATTTACCCTTTACCTTGGGCGCTATTCTTACTATTAGAGCCTTTGGCGCAGATGTTATCACTCAAATTCGTTCTAGGAGGAATATAGAAGGATGAAAATATTACTTACCGGAGGAGCTGGCTTCATTGGCTCCCATGTTTGTGAGGAGTTGTTGCTGCATCATGCCTCCACAGAGGTTGTGGTTTTAGATAATTTTTTTACAGGTAGAAGAGAGAATGTTCCCTCCCAGTTTAGAATTTGCGAAATGGATATGAGAAGTTCACAGCTTTTGCCTTTTTTGCAGAAGGAAAAATTTGATAGTATTATTCACTTAGCTGCTCAAACCATGGTACCTGCTTCTATTGAAGATCCTCTTTTCGATGCAGACTTAAATATTATGGGACTACTTAATGTTTTGGAAGGAGCTAGAAAGACAGGGGTTAAAAGTATTGTCTTTTCTTCCAGTGCAGCTGTTTATGGTGATAATACTAATTTACCACTTAGAGAAACGGAAATTCCTCGTCCAGGATCATTTTATGGCTTGACCAAGGCAACCACGGAGTCCTATTTGAAGCTTTATCATGAGCTGTATGGTCTTCATACTACAGTACTAAGATTTGCTAATGTATATGGCGAACGTCAAGGACTGACAGGAGAGGGAGGAGTAATTAGTATTTTCGCTAAGCACTTGTCTCAAGGCTTGCCCCTTACTGTTTTTGGAGACGGAACTCAAACTAGGGATTTTGTTTATGTTAAGGATATCGCCAAGGCTTTATGTCTGGCCGTGGCTCATGAGGGCTTTGGCATCTTTAATGTTTCCACGGGACAGGAAATTTCCTTAAATAAACTTATTAGTATCTTTCATAATATTTTTAAAGTTGAACCTAGGGTGAATTATGAAAAGGTTAGACCAGGAGATATTTATCGTTCTGTTTTGTCCAATAAGGCTATAGGCGAGGGCTTGGGCCTAACCGCTTTTACGTCCTTAGAGGATGGCTTGGCTCGGACAAGTATTTATTTCCAAAAAAATAACTTGTAAACTTTGCTTGCCAAAAAGGTGACAAAACTGTATACTGAATATAGATAAAAAATGGTAATGATGCCTACTTGTTTGGAGGTGATGGCAGGTTTATTCTCAGTAATCGTCTTGCATAGAATTAGAAACTAAAACAATGGAGGTAATTTTATGAAAAAGATTTTAGCATTTTTAATGACATGTATGGTTATGGGTACTTTGTTTGCTGGTTGCGGTGGTGCCGGTGATACTAAGAAAGAGGCTGCTAAACCTGCTGCAGGCGGAAAGAAATTTATTAATATTGCTACTGGTGGTACTTCCGGTGCATATTTCCCTATTGGTGGAGCTATTGCTGATATTTTAAATAAAAACGTTAAGGACGCTAATGCTAGTGCACAAAGTACTGGTGCTTCCGTTGCTAACATTAACTTGTTAAAGCAAGGTAAGGTTGATATTGCCTTCGTACAAAATGATATTACTTATTACGCTGACAAGGGCGTTGAAATGTTCAAGGACAAGAAAGTTTCTAACCTACGTGGTTTAGCTACCTTGTATCCTGAAACTGTACAAATTTTGACCATTGAAAAGAGTGGCGTTAAGTCCATGGCAGATGTAAAAGGTAAGAGAGTTGCTGTTGGTGCTGCTGGTTCCGGTACTGAAGCTAACGCTCGTCAAATCTTAGCTGCTTATGGTATTACTTACAACGATATTAAAGTTCAATATCTATCCTTCGGCGAAGCTTCCAATGCTTTGAAAGATGGTAACGTTGATGTAGCTTTCGTAACTGCTGGTTTCCCAACAGCTGCTATTCAAGATATCGCTTCTCAAAACAAGGTTGTTATGCTTCCTGTTGATGCAGATAAAGCATCCGCTTTAATTGCTAAGTATCCTTTCTATACCAAGGTTACCATTCCTGCTAAAACTTATGCTAGCCAAGATAAGG
>CAZTGQ010000270.1:0-2331 GCA_964613345.1 uncultured Acidaminococcales bacterium
ATGGCCGAAAAAAAGCTCACCGTAGAATGTGCCTATTTTCTTCCTACCTTGGAAGCCTGGATGAACGAGCGCGACTGCTATCCCTTCATTGGTGGTGACGGTATTGACACCGTACAGGATGATATGAATTTCATCTCCAATCCCACCATTAACTTTGTCCTGCCCTATGTTAATCCTGCGTTTATCGGGGGTAATGATAATAAATCCATTTATCTCTATTCTCTTACCTGCCTGCAGAATGCCGCCTATATTATGCGTACTCTCCAGGAGGTCTACCAAGAGAAATATGAAAAGCGCCTAACCCTAAAGCGTTTGGGAGAGGTCTTTACCTATCCACGTATTCCTGCTATTGATGTAGGTGTAAGCTTTGACGAAAACATGGATCCTGCTCGCTTTATTGAAAACGATATTGAACGACTGGTACGCCTGAAATGGGGAACCATCGGCGACAGTAAATAGGAGGAAATATGGAAAAAAAGCTTAGTGATTTATTAGCTACTGTAGGTGTTACTACCCCTATCCTAGGCAGCTATACCCCCTTAACCAAGAAAAAGCCTCGGATACATTTACTGGCTCTGGGAGACGTAGGTATGACCTTATTAATGGGCCTCAGACTTTTGGGCGGAGGTATTATAGACAGCATTGGCATTATGGACCTTAACGAAAAAAACATGGAGCGCTTGGAAATAGAAATTAATCAAATTGCCTACCCCTTTGCTCACTGGTCTGAATCTGATTTTCCTGTCCTACCTCCCGTAAAAATTTTGCAAGCCAAAGAGCTTTTTGACTGCGAGGTTTTTCTCTTTGTAGCCAGCAAAGGAGTCCCACCCCTAGGAGCTAAGGGCGATATGCGTATGGCCCAGCTAACAGCCAATACTGAACTGGTGACTCATTTCGCTAGAGAAGCTAAAGCCGCTCATTTCCAAGGCTTATATTGCCAAATCTCCGATCCGGTAGATCCTTTGGCCAAGGTTTTTCTCAAGGAATCAGGTCTTGCTCCTGATCACATTCAAGGCTATGGTCTTGGAGTCATGAATGCCAGAGCCTGCTACTATGCGCAAAAGGATCCTACCCTAACACATTATCTTACTGAGGGAAGGGCCTTTGGTCCTCACGGAGAAGATTTAGTCATCGCCGATAGCCTGGAAAATTACCATAACGATCTTTCTTTAAAGCTAACCGACCTTGCTGTTCATGCCAACATGGCAGTAAGAGCTCTAGGCTATAAACCCTATATTGCTCCTGCTTTTTCCTCCGGAGCACTTTCTGTTTTGCTAACCCTGCAGGGCAAATGGCATTATGGCTCCATCTATTTAGGCGATGAGCATACCGGAGCTTTTCTAGGTCTAAGAACAAGATATACCGAAAAGGGTTTAGAATACGAGGATCCCTTTCTTAGCTCAGAGCTTTTCGCCCGTTTAGAAAAATCTTATCGTAATTTATGTAACCTTAACTAAGAAGGTGCTCTTATGCTTTTAGTGCTAAAAATTGGGTGGCAGACGGCCACCACACAGCGTTTAAGCGCAGCTCTTACCCAAGCCTTGGCAGGTAAAGAGTTTCGCAGCCTGGAGACTCCGGAGGAATTTCTCCTTTGGTGTCAAAAACCAGCTATGGACAGACCGGAAAAAGCTTTACTCTTCGCCCTCCCACTTACCGCCACAGGACTGAATAACACCTACGGACAATGGCTCAGTGCTCTCCTTGCCCACCCTCATTGCTTAGAGGGATGCGTAGGTGGAGTACTTATTGACGGAGATACAGAGCTTTTCACCAAAAAAAGAGCTAGAGAATTAATCTTTTTAGCCAATAGTGCAGGCTGCTGTTTTCCTGGTAAGCCTTTGGTGGAGGCCACAGGCTCTCTAGCAAATTTTAAAATTCTGGCAGAAATTCAAGGACTAAATAATTTAGGTGCCTACCACAAAAGCGTCTCAGCCTTAGTAGAAAAGCTGCTTGACTTTCGCTTGCCAACCTCTGTCGGCCGACATATTTTAGTACTCCATGCCAGCATCAGACAAACCTCTAATACTCTCTTACTCTGGAATTTGATTAAGGAGCATATAGCTAAAGACACCACTATAGAAGAAATTTCTCTGCGTAACGGTGAAAAATCTATACTGATTGATAAGGTGAAGTTAATGGAGTAAATATTTCAGATTATTATTTTCAGAGTACGCATTAGGCATTTGGAAGTCCCATTGTGTCAAATGAGTCTCGTACTGTATACTACAGTGCATGAATCCCGAAAATACTCCTAGTTCAAGCGAAAAACCTACTGTAATTATTGAAACCCGTAAAAAAATCACTTTGAAAGGACTTTTTAAAGAGATAATT
>CAZTGQ010000271.1:0-2324 GCA_964613345.1 uncultured Acidaminococcales bacterium
GTAGCATCACAGCTAATGGTATTAGTGCCATAAAGACCATAGGCTGTGGAATAGGCAGTTGAATTGGCAGAGCCACCTGTTAACTCGACTGTTATCGTAGCATCACCGCTAATGGTATTAGTGCCACTAAGGCCACAGGCATAGGAAGTGGCAGCGGAATTGGCAGTGCCACCTGTTGACTCGACATTTATCATAGCATTACCGTTAATGGTATTAGTGCCAAAAAGACCATAGGCTGTGGAACTAGCATAGGAAGAAGGGCTAGTGCTAGTACCTCCACCAATCGCAGTTACTTCCAGCTTAATAGGTACGTCGACAGTCCCTCCCAACACCGTAACTTCATGAGTATCACTATCACTGTACACTCCCATAGCGAAGGCGTTATTTCCACCCGCTGCCTTACTTTGATCATCAGTTACTGTTATGGTCTTGTCACCTGTCATGGTCACAGTGAAAGGACCGCTCTCTTCCCCAGTGATGCCCACAATGTACAGGCTAGTGCCACTAGATTCTACTCCATATCTTACGTCGTTATCCTGGTTTACGGTAATGCTATTTGTAGTGGCTGCTGCTTTTATAGTATTATCAGCCGCTTCCACCCCAGGTGCCAGATATACCCCTGCCCCACCGCTTAATAACATACCTAACACTAACCCTTTAGCTAAATATTTGCTTTCCCGTTTTCTCATACCGTCTCACCCCTTGTCCTAGCAATAAGTTACCACTATGTTTTCTTTCGTAATCATAACATTTTCCCGTTCTAGTTACAACATTCACTTGTCTTTTTACCCTTTCACACTAGATTTCTGGTCCAAACACATTTTGGTACAGAGAACAAAAAAAACAGCCCCTGCTCATTATAAGCAGAGACTGATTTTCGGTTTTATTTACTTTTACACAGCTAATAAAGCTTTAGCCTTACGTTTTTGTAAGAAGATAACAACAGCCATAATAACAAAGCCTGCAATATCTGTTTGAAGGCCACTCTTAATTAAAAGAAAAGCACCGGCCACACAGAGTAATCTCAAGGGCACATTTAAGGAAGCATACACATATCCTTCAGTAGCACAAGCGATCAAAAATACACCCAAGCATGCAGTAATTGTTACCCACAAGCCCTCAGCAAAAGTGGTATTAATCAGCATGAGCTGTGGTGAATAAATAAACATAAAGGGTACCACAAAGCCTGCAATGGACAGCTTCACAGATTGTACGCCTGTCTTCATGGGGTCACCACCGGATAAGCCAGCTGCCGCAAAGGCTGCCAGTGCTACAGGGGGCGTGATGTTGGCAAACATAGCAAAATAGAAGGAGAACATATGAGCTGCAGGAGCAGGAATACCGAGCTTGCCTAAAGCGGGAGCCGCGATAGTAGCGGTAATGATATAGGCAGGAATGGAAGGTAAACCCATACCCAAGATCATACAGGTAATCATGGTAAAAATCAAAGTAAAGAGCAAACTGGATTCACCAATAGCGATAATGGTATTAGCAATAGTTAAGCCAAAGCCTGTTTTAGAGGATACACCAACAATGATGCCTACACAAGCACAAGCAATAGCTACGGATACAGTTTGCTTAGCTCCGTCGGCCAGAGCGTCAAAGAAATCCTTTACAGACATTCTGGTAGATTTCTTGAAAGCAGCTACCACTACCGTAACAATAATTGTTAAGAAGGCAGCATTGATAACCGTACGACCGGAGAAGAAAAGCATATAAAGTAAGAAAATAATGGGGATAAATAAATGTCCCTTATCTTTAATTACTTCCATAGGCTTAGGAAGCTTTTCCTTAGGCAAACCAACTAAACCGTCCTTGGAAGCCCTAAGCTGAATCTGAATCATAATACCTAAATAATAAAGTAGAGCAGGCACTGCTGCCCAAACTACAATACTGGAATATTGCACCCCAAGCATTTCTGCCATGATGAAGGCTGCAGCACCCATAATGGGAGGTAATAATTGACCGCCTACAGACGCAGAGGATTCTACTGCCCCGGCAAATTCCTTAGAATAACCAATTTTCTTCATCAGCGGAATGGTAAAAGCACCGGTTGTAACAACATTAGCGATAGCGGAACCATTAATGGAACCTAAAAAGCCGGAGGCTATTACAGATACCTTAGCAGGACCACCCTTAGTCCAACCAGCTAAAGCAAGAGCAAGGTCATTAAAGAAAAGGCCCATGCCACATTTATTCATAACACAACCAAAAAGAATAAATAGGAAAATATAGCTGGCAGCTACACTGACAGAGGTACCAAAAATACCCTCAGTATTGGCAAAAAAGTGGTTAGATAAAGCTTGCCAATTATAACCGCGGTG
>CAZTGQ010000272.1:0-2314 GCA_964613345.1 uncultured Acidaminococcales bacterium
CTTTTAGAGGGACTTTTTACAACTATTACAAATGTCAGCTTTAATGATGAAACCTTGGCTATTTTGCTTCAACAGGTTAGGGAGGAAAAGGCTCACATTCTTTCTGATAATCCAGCTTTAGCCATCGATAGTGAAGATTATGCTATGGAAAAGATGTGGCAGGCACAGGAAAATATCAGGTCTTTAAAATCCTTGATCCTCTTTGGTCTTCGTGGTATGGCGGCCTATGCTTATCATGCAGCTGTTTTAGGTTACCGTAATGAAGAAGTGAATGACTTTTTCTATAAGGCTCTTTCCTTGCTAGCGGAAGAAGGAACTATGGAAGAACTTCTTCCTGTAGTTATGGAAACAGGTAAGGTTAATCTTACTTGCATGGCGCTTTTAGATGAGGCTAATACCAAAACCTATGGCACACCTAAACCTACTGAAGTAACTATGGTAGTGGAAAAAGGGCCTTTTATTGTGGTAACAGGTCATGACCTCTATGATTTAAAGCAGCTTTTGGAGCAAACTGAGGGTAAGGGCATTAATATTTATACTCATGGTGAAATGCTACCGGCTCACGCTTATCCTGAACTGAAAAAATATCCTCATCTAAAGGGTAATTTTGGTACAGCATGGCAAAATCAGCAAAGGGAATTTGCGGATCTTCCTGCTCCTATTTTATTTACTACTAATTGCCTTATGCCTGTTAAAGATAGCTACAGTGATCGTGTCTTTACCACAGAGGTGGTTTCCTATCCGCAGATGGTGCATATTGGCTCTGACAAGGACTTCACTCCGGTTATTGACAAGGCCCTTGCCTTGGGTGGATTTACCCAAAATAGGGAATTTACAGGAATTAATGGCGGCAAAGTACTGCATACTGGTTTTGGACATGGAGCTATTTTAGAAGCTGCTGAAACGGTGGTGTCTGCTGTTAAGTCAGGAGCAATTAAGCATTTCTTTTTGGTGGGGGGCTGCGATGGTGCAAAACCGGGGAGAAATTATTATACCGAATTTGTGCAGCAAGCTCCTAGTGACACTATAATTCTCACCTTGGCTTGCGGAAAATATCGGTTTAATGATTTGGCTTTAGGCAGCATTAATGGCTTGCCACGTCTTATGGATATGGGACAGTGCAATGATGCTTATGGTGCTATTAAAGTGGCTGTTGCTTTGTCTGAAGCCTTTGGCTGTGAGGTCAATGCATTACCCTTGTCCATGATTTTATCTTGGTATGAGCAAAAAGCTGTTTGTATTCTTTTAACACTACTGCATTTAGGTATTAAAAATATTAAGCTTGGGCCAACACTACCGGCCTTTCTTTCTCCCGATGTGCTTAATTATTTAGTCGAAAATTATAATATCGCACCAATTACTACGCCTAAAGAAGATTTACAAGCAATTCTTGGTTAACACCTGAAAAGCCCCCTAGACTAATTTTTATAGTCTAAGGGGCTTTTTTGTTGATAAAATATTCTTTAAAACAGTAAGGTGGTCTTTGCCTAGACTACTGACTATTTTCTTGCTCAAGCAGTAGGGGAGCAAATTTAATAAAGTCGCAGGCCACTAGCTGGTAGGTGGTTGAACCCTTGGTGCCTTGAAAAATATGAAGAGCATCAGCGGCGGCGCCGTGAATATGACCGTAAACGCATTTTTCTACTTCATACTCGTCACAAAGCTCTGTGAAAACGGAGCTTTCAGCTTCATTATAGATAGGAGGATAGTGGAGCGCTACGATAATTTTTTTAAAGCCTTGAGCCTTAGCGGCACTTAAGGAATGCTCTAAACGCATACCTTCACGGGTATACATGGCTTCATCATGTTGGGTGAAGCTTGCCATGGTAGGCAGATTCCACCCTCTGGTGCCACAAATGGCAGTATCACCTACAGCTATAAAAGAATTGTGGAGAAAGATAAAGCTGTTTTGGAGAAGCTGCTCCATTTTTTTGACGGTGGTCCACCAATAGTCGTGATTGCCCTTTAAGATGACCTTTTGCCCCGGTAGGGTACTGATGAAGTCTAAATCCTTATTTTTAGCATCCGCTCGCTCTAAGGACCAGGAGGTATCTCCGCAGAGAATCAATGTGTCAGTTGGATCTACTAGCCTTCTCCAGTTTGTAGCTATAGCCTGACGATGGCCCTGCCAATTATTGCCGAATTTACTCATAGGCTTGCTTTCTATTTCGCCGGAAAAATGCAAATCTCCTATTGCCCAAATTGCCACAATCTCTTCCCCCTTACGTTGACTTTATTAATTACTAACTATATAATTAGAATGTTAGATTATAAGCTTTAGTAGCTATCTAATATGTTACAGAAATTTTCTTGC
>CAZTGQ010000273.1:0-2310 GCA_964613345.1 uncultured Acidaminococcales bacterium
TTTTTCAAACCCTCATCCACCGCAAGCGGTCCCCCTTCCCCTAAGGGGAAGGCTTGAAAACACTGCCATATGACTCCCTTAGGGGATGGCTTTTTGAGTTTGTAGAGATAGGTGGGCTAGTTTTTGCCCACCTATCTTTTTTTCAAACCCTCATCCACCGCAAGCGGTCCCCCTTCCCCTAAGGGGAAGGCTTAAAAACGCTGCCATATGACTCCCTTAGGGGATGGCTTTGGAGTGCCTTATTTCGGTTCTAGTTTAGGATGCTAGAGGCTTTTTAATGCGTACATCATTACTGTTTTTTTACTACAGTAGAATATATTTCAGTAATTTATCCTTTTTTTGCAAGATAATATTGACACATCTGTGTAATAAGTGATAAATTATTGTGTAATATTCATTTTTACGCACCGTGGTCTATCTAATATATACGACAAAGGTGTCGCACTTTAAGAGGGAGTGGTTTTATGAACGGTTTAACGATTGTTGTTGTAGCTATGCTTATTTTTGCTTGTGCTTATGTGTTTTATGGTAGATGGTTAGTTAAAACCTGGGGAATTGATCCTACCGCTAAAACACCGGCCTATCTTCACGAGGACGGACAGGATTACTCTCCTGCTTCCAAATTCACCGTTTTCGCTCATCAGTTTTCCGCAATTACCGGTGCAGGCCCTGTCACAGGACCTATTATTGCCGCCATGTTTGGTTGGGTACCGGCTCTCCTATGGCTTTTAATCGGGGGTATTTTCTTTGGTGCGGTACAGGATTTCACCGCTCTTTACGCTTCCGTTAAAAACGATGGTAAATCCATGGGTAAGATTATTGAGCAATACGTAGGTAAAACTGGTTGTAAAATGTTTTTACTTTTCTGCTGGCTCTTTTCTCTACTTGTTATTGCTGCTTTCTCAGATATTATGGCCTCTACCTTTAATGGCTTTGCCAAGGACGGTGCTAAATTAGTTCCTAATGCTGCTGCAGCTTCTATTTCCATGCTTTATATTTTTGTCGCAATTATTTTCGGTATTTTAACTAGGAAATATAAAATTACCGGCAGCAAAGAACTTGTTATCGCTATCATCTGCATCATCGCTATGATTGCTGCAGGTATTGCTTATCCCATGTTTGCAGGCCGTACTACCTGGCTGTATATCACCTACGCTTATTGCTTTATTGCCTCAATTTTACCTATGTGGCTACTCATTCAGCCTAGAGATTACCTCAGCGTCTTCTTACTATTAGGTATGATTTTTGCCGGTGTCGTAGGTATTATTGTTGGTAATCCTACTATTAATATGCCTGCCTATGTTGGTTTTACTGTAGGCAACAGAAGTCTCTTCCCGATTCTCTTCGTTACCATTGCCTGTGGTGCAGTCAGTGGTTTCCACAGTCTTGTGTCTTCCGGTACCTCCTCTAAATCTATTTCTAACGAGAAGGATATGTTGACTGTAGGCTATGGCTCCATGCTTATCGAATCCACTTTGGGTGTTGTTTCTCTAGTTATTGCCTGCTCCGTAGCAGTAAACGGTGCCTTGCCTAAGGCAACTCCCTTTGCTATCTTCGGTGGTGCCATTTCTAACTATTTTATGATCTTTGGTATTCCTAAAGCCATCAGTGCTTGCATTGTTACCATGTGTGTTTCCGCTTTAGCTATGACCACCATTGATGCTGTAACTCGTATCGGTCGTATGTCCCTGCAAGAGCTTTTGGCACCGGAAAAAGGCGAGGAATTAACCGGTTGGAAGAAATTTCTCAGCGATAAGTACGTGTCCACCATTGTCACCCTTATCCCCAGCTATCTATTGTGCTTAGGCGGTTACCTAAATATTTGGCCCCTCTTTGGTGCTGCCAATCAATTACTTTCCGCTTTGGTTTTAATCGGTCTAGCCGTTTTCCTTCGCACTACCGGTCGCAAAGGTTGGATGCTCTACATTCCCATGGTTTTCATGTTCTGTGTGACGATGAGTGCTCTAGCTCTCTCCATCTACGGTATTTATCAAAAGCTTATGGCCGGTAAATTCGTAGTCATGGTTGATGGTTTGCAATTAGTTGTTGCTATAGCCCTTATGGGTCTAGCTTTGCTGGTAGTAAAGCATTGCGGTGGAGAGCTTTTACATCCTCAAAAAGCAAAAACTGAAGCCTAATAATTACTTAATAAAAAGACAGGTAGCATTTCCCCTGATCTGCTTCCCTTTAGGTAAAGAGGCCAAATATCTAATACACAGAGAAAAACGGTCACACACAATAGTGTGACCGTTTTTTCTCATGCGTTCTTTTCGAATTCTCTCTTGACAAATCGTTATGCAGCTAGTACTC
>CAZTGQ010000274.1:0-2299 GCA_964613345.1 uncultured Acidaminococcales bacterium
TTAGCTTAAGATTGATTTACTGCTCCACCTGCTTTAGTCATAAAGTGTCCTACACGGCTACTGACCTTCCTGTCGAGAATTCTGCTCCTTAAAGGATGCTGCCTGCTCCCATAGCGGATAGTGGCTATTCTAAGGAGAAACCAGCTTCCTTAGCACCGGTGCTTCGCTGGTCCAAGGTGGAGGGCGCGCCTGTTTATGAAGTAGAGGTTTTTGCCGGGGAAAAGAAAATAGTAAGCTCCTCTAGAATTTATACTAATGGCTATAATGTGCTTTTGCCGGCCAATTTTCCGGAAAACAAAATTACTTGGCAGGTAAGGGCTCTTAATTTAGATAGGGTTCCTCTTACTCCCTTTTCCTCAAGAGAAACAGTATATGTGGATAAGCAGCTTCCACCTGTGCAATATCCGGTGCCTACAAATAGCTTTGATACAGGCAATGGTACGAAGCTGTTATATCCTGTGTATAATTGGATTCCTGTGGCAGGAGCAACGAAATATGAAATAGAGATTTTAGATCAACAGCCGGAAAATCCTCAGGGAACGGCTCCCTCAAGTCATAGAATCGGCCAGGGTGAATCCACGGGCTTTGCTTGGTATGATGATGACAAGCGTGTTTCCTCAGCACCTATGTATTGGCGGGTGAGAGGATTAAACGATAAAAATGAGGCAGTGGGCATCTATTCGCCGGCACAGAAATTCACCTTAGATCCGAAAAATGCGCCTAAGGTAGGTACCTTAGGTGATAGCATTACTCACGGAGGTGGAGCCGTTTCCTATTCTCCCGGTGATTGGGAATATGATTACCAGTACTATTTGAAATTTCCTACTGTTAATCTAGGCGAAAGCGGAGATACCAGTGCCAGCATGAGAGCAAGATTTGCAGCGGATGTATTGCCTTTTAATTTTACACATCTCCTCATTATGGGTGGGTCTAATAGTCTGAGAGCGGACGTAAGTGCTGAAGAGGTTATAGATGATTTAGAGGCTATGAGGCAGATGTGCTTGGAGCATAATATCATGCCTATTTTTCTCACCCTGCCAGCGATTAATCCGGGAAATATTAAGAGAGCCTTTGACCAGGATACTTCTCCTGACTGGCAGGATAAATTTGCCAGAGTAAATGCCTATATTAAAGGAGAGCGACACATTGATTTGGGGGCGGTCCTGCCTACGGAAGGACTTTTGCCAACTAATCTTGGTATAGATGGATTGCATTTAGATGTGCCGGGTAAGAAGCTGATGGCTAAGGCCATCAATGAACAGTGGGAGGCTATAATTTCTGCTAAGGATGAATAACACAAAAGCGGTTTGCACCATGATTATGGTGCAAACCGCTTTTGTGTTATTCCGCAGCTCTTGCTTAGTTAAGGCGAGATAATCTTTGAAGAGCTAGCTTAGCTAAAAGTCCGGTAAAAATTCCGGTGGGGATGCCCAGCAGAATTAGTAGGGGCAGATAGCTTAAAAGAGCTGCTGTGTGCATTATGTAAATGGCTACACATATTTGCCCAAGGTTGTGACAAAAAGCTCCCAGAACGCCTATGCCGATGGGAGAAAAGCAGGATAAATCTCTAGCTATCGCCATGGCTAAGAAGCTAAGAATTGCGCCGCCTAAGCCAATGAGAAAGCCTGGGGTGAAAAGACCGGTAAATAAAAGTCCTACCAAGATTATTCTGGCCAGGAGAAAAAGGCCGGCCTTACCTGCTCCAAATAAATAGAGAACCATAATGGTGAGGCAGTTAGCCAGACCCAAATGAGCTCCGGGGAAGGGCAGAAGATAGGCAAAGGTTCCTTCCAAAAGTCTTAGGGCAATGGCTCCGGATAAAAGCAGTCCTAAAAGAGTAATTTCCTTGGTACTTAGCTTAGCGGAGGATGGCATCTTCAGTAGCCTCCTTTTTATTTAGCTCTAGCAGAAGAAGGACCTTTTCCGGTACGCAGGCAATGCTGTCTCCGGTTTTGGTAATTTTACCTTGGTGAAGACAGATTTTGTCTGGACAGGGAGAGCTTTCTATCCAGGCTCCGCTTTTGTCATAGCGGTATTCCAAGGTGCCGTCAGGAACCTTGATTGTACGGTGAACCTCTCCTTGGATAGTATTTAAGTCTATTTTATCTATGATGGTTTGGTCCAATTGTACGATTAGTATTTTGTTTTTGTTCTGTCCTTGACTGTGGAAAAAGATCCAGCCTATAGCTGCTAAGCATAAAAGCACAGCTATCAAGATATAATCAGACTTACGCATAGCTTCTCCTTACTTTGCTAAGATAAACGTATTTTTAAGGCCGGGGGAGACATAAAGCTCCCC
>CAZTGQ010000275.1:0-2268 GCA_964613345.1 uncultured Acidaminococcales bacterium
TAAGCCTGAGCCAGCTTATAATAAAAGGTGCACAACAGGAACGGCGATAAGCATGGATAAAATAATCATCTGCACCCAAATCAAAACTAAGTCCCCAATACTAAGAGGTATATCCGTTCCCAAAATACAGGGTATGGAAGCGGAGAAAAATAAAATTTCCGAAACGCAGGTGATGGCAATAACACCTTGAGCCAAGGGCGAAGCCTTCATCAAGATGGTAGCCGGCAAAAACATCTCTGCCAAGGACAGGGCGCATCCCTTAGCTACAAGAGCTGCCTCTGCACCAAAGCCTAGAGCGTAGGTCACCGGATAGAAGATATAACCTAAAATATCAAAGACAGGAGTATAGGTGGCTAAAACCAAGCCCAAAAAGCCAATGGCCATAAGGGTGGGTCCAATGCTAAGAGCCATATTCAGTCCATCTAGGAAATTTCTCCTAATGCCTACAAAAATATTAGGTGCTTGACTGCAAGCTAAAAGACCTTCCTCCCAAGCCTTACTACAAATCTGTCCACTAGCAACCTGTGGCTCACGAGTAACAGGTCTATCCAAATAACCGGTGTCCGGTTTTCTGCTTAAGGGATAAATTCTCGTAGTAATAGCTGTAACGATAAAGGTGATGATCAAGGTTGCCCAGAAATATGTATTCCATTTGTTCATTAGGCCAAAGGATTTAGCTACAATGACCATAAAAGTAGCAGATACAGTGGAGAAACCTGTAGCAATAATGCAGGCCTCCTTGGAGGAATAAAAGCCCTCCTTATAAACACGATTGGTAATAAGCAGTCCCACAGAATAACTGCCTACAAAGGAAGCCACCGCATCCACCGCCGAACGACCGGGAGTGCGCCAAACAGGGCGCATAATGGGTTGCATGAACACGCCGATAAACTCCATCAACCCATAGCTCATAAGAAAGGCCAGAAAAACAGCGCCCACAGGAACTAAGATAGTCACAGGAATAACTATTTTATTAAGAATAAAGGGAAGCATTCCCGGAGCTTGAAAGGCCGCCGGACCAATTTTGAAAATAGCCATGGCGCCAATGCCCACACCCACAATTTTTAAAAAAGAAAAAATAACAGTAACCATGTCCTTGCGCCAGGTCCCACGATAAAAGGGCAAAATTGCACCGACTACAATGATGAGGGCAGCATAAGTTGTCTCAAAAAAGGGAATGGTACGCAAAGCAGAAACAATGTGATCAATGGGGATGGAGCTCTTACCCCCCACCTTAATAGTAATAAAAAACATGAATATGCCTAATGCGTTCAGAAAAATAAATGGAAAGATTTGTTGAGACATGGATTTGCTTTCTTGTTGCTTAGAAACTGTCATAGAACATTCCTCCTTGTCACTTTATACCTATATTTTAGCAAATAATACCTTGATGGGCAACATTATGTCCATTTTGCATAATCCACTTTTCCAAAGCACCTGAGCGCAAATTTTTCTTACGCAGAAATATTCTATACCAATTATAACAAGGAGCAACAGCTTGACTGAAAAAGCCTTTATCTAAACTTAAAAGTATCTTGGAGGATATGCGCCATAAAAATTATCCTTTTTCTCACTGTTCTTGACTAAAAGATACAATAGCCATAGATTGCCAATAAGAGGGATCATGCCTACTAAATAGCACCAACCGGAATGACCCGTATCATGTAGTCTACGAACAGCTACAGATATAGAAGGTGCAAGTAGGAGCAGATATACAATGGCACCAATTTCTCCAAAAAAGGCCTCTACCCCTATAGCCTTAGTCACAAGGTTGATTATCATGCTCAAAAGAATAGTCGCTAGATTATAATACCAATACTCTGACCTACTGGCCCTGCCCTTAAAATTAGCATAATTATTACTCACCACATATTTAACCGCGCTGATCATGCCTTTTTCTTCCTTATTATTTCCATTTTCTTCCATAATTTTATTTCTCCTTTTGTAAGTTAATAAAGTCCACCCTCTTGCTACGTTAAACTTTATCACCAAAATATTTCCTACGTCAATAACTATTACAATTCAACGTTTGTCCGGTTCATTTTCTAGCAGTGTCTAAGCACCACAATGCGTAGAGAGGCAAGGATTTAATTTTGTTTTCCTCCCCAAAATTTTTCCCAGAAACCCGATAAGAATAAGGTGGCTGAAACTGCTCCGCAAAAACACTGAGACTCTTAGATTTACTATGTTCTCCTCTTTTCACTTCCATACCTAGGATAGCATTTCCCTCTTGAAGAATAAAATCTACCTCTGCTGTATAAGCACTCT
>CAZTGQ010000276.1:0-2253 GCA_964613345.1 uncultured Acidaminococcales bacterium
ATAACAGCATCCACGCCCTGATTAGGATGCCCTGCATGGGAGGTTTTACCTATAATCTTCACCTTAAATCTATCTGAAGCTGCCATTAAAGGACCGGCCTTGACACCCACCCTGCCGCAGTCAAAATCAGGCCAAATATGTAGACCAAAAGCAGCCTTCACATCCTTTAAATATCCATCTTCGATTAAGAACTTTGCCCCACCGTCCGGAGTCATTTCCTCCGAAGGTTGAAAAAGCAAGCGAACAGTTCCCTTGATATTCTCTTTCTGCTGCAAAAGGCGCAGAGCCGTAGTCAAAAGGATGGACATATGAAAATCATGTCCGCAAGCATGCATAACGCCCTGAGTTTTAGAAGCAAAGGGTAGTCCTGTTTGTTCAGCCACCTGCAAAGCATCCATATCAGCTCTCAGTGCTATAGTAGGTCCCGGTTTTCCGCCTACAATATCTGCCACCACGCCATGATGCTTTGTTCCCAAAATAGGTGTCAGTCCCATTTCCTTAAGAATATCTGCAATTTTGGCTTGAGTTCTGACCTCATGATAGCTAGGCTCCGGGTCCTCATGGAAAGCTCTCCTCCACGCAATAGCTTGTGCCTCGAAATCCGCTTCCTGCATCTTTTCCAGATTCATAGTATACCCCTCTTTTCCCATTTATTTTATGCTAAAAACGTAGACAGAAGAGCTTCTGTCTACGTAATCCTAAGCCTTAGCGCTTGTTGGAATTTCTCCACACCTTTAGCTTTTCTGCATCTTGAATTAATTCCTCACGGCAATCAGGATCTGCCACAGAAATAAGTCTTTCTGCTCTTTGCCAAGTAGTAGCACCCTTTAAATTAACCATACCAAATTCTGTAACAAAATATTGAATATTGGTTCTGGTAGCTGTCACAGCATCGCCTAAGGTAAGTACCGGCACAATACGGCTCTTCTTCTTGCCCTCTTTAGTAGTATAGGAAGAAGAACAGCAGATGAAGCTCTTACCACCGTTAGACAGATAAGCACCTAAAACGAAATCTAACTGTCCGCCAGCACCACTAATATGTCTGGTACCCACAGTTTCGGAAGCAACCTGACCACTCAAATCCACTTCAATAGTATTATTAATAGAGATAAAGTTATCAATTTGAGCAACAGTTTTCGTAGCATTAACATAATCTACGGGAGCAGCCATAACCTCAGGATTGTTATTTACATAATCATAAAGCTTTTGAGTACCTGCGCCAAAGGTAAAGACCTGGCGACCCTTATCAATGCTCTTATGTCTGCCGGAAAGCTTGCCGGCCATAGCAATATCCACAAAACCGTCTACGTACATTTCTGTGTGTACACCTAAATCCGTTAAATCTGATTCGGCAATCATTGCACCTACAGCGTTAGGCATACCACCTATACCTAATTGCAGACATGCTCCGTTAGGAATCTCAGGCACTATTAATTTAGCCACAGCTTCATCCACTGCAGAGGGCTTACCGGAAGGCAAAATGCCCATTGGCTGTCCACCATTTTCCACAATGCAATCAACCTGAGAAATATGCACCTCTGCTTCAAAGCCGCCTAAAACCTTAGGCATATTGGGATTAACTTCCACAATAACCTTATCTGCTACCTCAATAGCAGCAGCTATTTGAGATGCACTAAGACCAAAATTGAAGTAACCATGGGAATCCATAGGGGTGGTCTGAATCATTACTACATCCACATGACCGATGTTTTCCCTATAGTAACGAGGCATTTCTGAATAGCGTAAAGGGCTGTAATAACCAATACCTTGATCCACTAACTTTCTTTCGTGACCGGAAGCGTGCCAGGAATTCCAACTCATGCGATTTTGCGCATCCGGAATTTGTGCCACAGCAGGCATCCATAGAGCTACACCACCTCTAAAATTAATATTCGTTAAGGTTGTGTCCTTAGTCATTCTGTCGGCTAAGGCCTTATCCAAAATAAGGGGATGGTTGGCACACCAGCCATAGTCCACCCAATCTCCTGATTTTACTAGCTTTACTGCTTCTTCAGCGGTAGTTAACCTTTTTGCATACTCTTGAGCAAAATTCATAACTAATCAACCTCTTTTTTAGATTTTTCCTACATTACTATAATTCTAACAAAGAAACCTCTCCTACGCAAGAATAACCTGAAAAAGGGTTACATAAGTAAAGAAAAGAATTCATCCCCCACCCTTAGCCGAATTAGGTCTTTAGCAGAACCCAAAAGCCTTCCCCTTACCAGCAGAAGCACTGGACTTTGGTAGTAC
>CAZTGQ010000277.1:0-2232 GCA_964613345.1 uncultured Acidaminococcales bacterium
TGTCTGCACTGCGGTCTGAAAGATTAATTCCCGCCATGACTATAATTGTACTAAAAACATCGGAAGCAGAGTGAATGGCATCGGAAATCAGTGCTACGGAGTGACCGAAAATCCCGGCTAAAAGCTTGCCTACACTGAGGACTATGTTTACGGCAATACTCATAAAGGAAACGTGCATAGCCTCTCTGGCAAAATCACTTCCGCCCATGTTTAATTTAAAAACCTTTTTTAATGTTCCCATAATAATACCTCCAACAGATAAATTGTTCTTCGGACATAAAAAGCACCTGTGGAACAAACCGTCCCACAGGTGCTAAAATTTACCTGTTGCCCTGAGGGCCCGACTAACATGAAGGAGTATCTTCACTGTCTGATCAGATTGTACTGTAACGATGCGCAGCGCAAAGAGATTATTGCCATTATCTTACCATATTGACCTTATTTGTCAAGAAAAACATGAGGATAGTGGTGGGAGTTAAGGGGGGAATTGTTTTTATGTTTATCTTGACATAACCCCCTTAGGGGGATATAATCAAGATATAATAAACCCCCATAGGGGGATAATGAAGAGGTGCGAGATGACAACAACAACTGCCAAATACTGTGACATTTGCGGTCACCTGAGAGTAGAATGTACCTGCCAAAAAGCAGAAGCTGTAGGCGTAGAGTATATCGTTAATAATTTGGACTGCGCACATTGTGCAGCTAAGATAGAGGAAGCAATTAATGCTTTGCCTGAGGTAAAGGAGGCACAGCTTACTTTTGCTACCAAAGTACTCAAGGTGAAGGCTTATGAGGACGCAAATTTGCTGCAAGCTATTCAGCAAATTTGCGATAAGCTGGAGGAGGGAGTAGTTGTTAGCTCTAGAACGGAAAAGCAAGCAAGTGCTCAAGATAGTTCCGCTAAAAAGCAGGAAGGAAGCTTTACCGAAGAACGTAAGGAGCTGGGAGAAATTATCATCGGAGGGGCAATCTTTGTAGCCTCTGAGTGGTTGGGCCTTATTCCGGAAGCTTATCATGTTTGGTTTCTTTTGGCGGCTTATTTGCTTTTAGGTAGGGAGATAGTTATTTTAGCAGGCAAAAATATTTTGAAGGGTAATGCTTTGGATGAAAATTTTCTTATGGCTGTTGCCACCATGGGTGCCTTTGCTATTAAAAGCTATGAAGAGGCTGTAGGCGTTATGCTTTTTTACCGCATTGGAGAATTGTTTGAGCATAAGGCAGTAGAAAAAAGTAGGGCTCAGATTATGAGCGTAGCAGCACTTCGTCCTGAGGTTGTAAATCTTGTAGCTGGTGACAGCATTCGTGAACTGCCTGCGGACAAGGCTCAGGTGGGAGATATAATCCTAGTGAGAGTGGGAGAGCGTATTCCTTTAGATGGCGTTGTGGTAGAGGGTAGTAGCCAATTAGATACCTCTGCCCTTACCGGAGAGCCTGTGCCACTGCAAAGAACTGTAGGAGAAGATGTTCTTTCCGGTTGTATTAATGCTTTGAGTATGCTGAAAATAAAGGTAACGAAGCCTTTAGCAGAATCCATGGTTACTAAGATTGTTAACTCCGTGGAAAACGCAGCTGCCTCCAAGCCTAAAATTGATCGCTTCATTACTCGTTTTGCTAAAATATATACGCCCTTAGTAGTTGTGGCAGCTGCTCTAGTAGCTTTGGGTCAGGGAATTATTTACGGACAATGGTATCAGGGAATATATACTGCTCTTACTTTTTTAGTTATTAGTTGTCCCTGCGCTTTGGTACTCAGCGTGCCCCTGGCATTTTTTGCTGGTATCGGTGCAGGCTCCAAGCAGGGAATTTTATTTAAGGGTGGGATTGCTATCGAAGCCTTGAAAAATATCAAGGCTGTGGTTATGGATAAAACTGGAACCATTACCCAAGGTAATTTTATCGTTCAAGAGGTTGTGCCTGTTAAGGGAGTGACTAAAGAAGAACTATTGCTACTTTGTGCATCTGCAGAGCAGGCCTCTACTCATCCCATTGCTAAAAGCATTGTAGTTAAGGCTAAAGGGGAGCAAGGAAACCTTCTGCAACCACTTTCCTTTACGGAAAGAGCAGGTGAGGGTTTAGTAGCAGAATTTTCTAGCGGCAGGGTTATGTGTGGTAATGAGAAGCTTTTAAAGAACTTAGGCGTAGAATTTACACCTCCTGTTCTTTCCGAGGCATATACCAAGGTCCTAGTGGCTAAGGATAATAAATATATAGGTGCAATATTTATTGGTG
>CAZTGQ010000278.1:0-2221 GCA_964613345.1 uncultured Acidaminococcales bacterium
ATATGGAAGCAAGAATCTTCTCCCGAGAGCTACAGTAGTGCTTATTTTAATGCTTCCTGTGCCGTCCTTAATACTGGCACTAATATCCTCCTCAGCCTGATCTAAAATGGCCAAAGCCTCCTCCACCTTTTGGTAGAGTAATTGACCTTCCTCTGTTAGCTCCACACCCTTGGGCTTACGCATAAAGAGAGCACAATTCATGCTTTCTTCCAATTTGTGTATGGATTTACTAACAGCTGGCTGGCTAATAAAAAGCTGCTTAGAAGCACTGGAAATATTACCCGCATTAGCTACAGCATAAAACACCCTATATAAAGGTAAAGTCTGTTCTAGCATTTTCTTTTTCCCCCGAATATTTGATCAACATTTAAGCAACTACCTCTTAATTACTTTCTTAATTATAGATTCCCTCTTCTTAAATGTCAAAAATTTCACAGTTAAAAAACACTTTCTTTTAGGACAAGTGTTATAATGGAAAGGCAGAAAAACTGCAAATTATAGCAAGTGAAAGGAGAAAAACTATGTCCTGTACAACTATTCTCGTAGGCAAAAAAGCCTCCTACGACGGCTCCACTATGGTCGCAAGAAACGATGATTCCTGTTCCGGCGACTACTCTCCCAAAAAACATGTGGTCATTTCTCCCCAAGAACAATCCTCTGTATATATCTCCGTCCTTTCCCATGTCAGGGTGGAATTACCTGACAATCCTCAGGCTATTACTGCCGTACCTAACGCCTTAAAGGGCAAGGGCATTTGGGCAGCCAGTGGGGTAAACGAAGCCCATGTAGGCATGTCCGCCACAGAAACTATCACTTCTAATCCCAGAGTTCTGGGTGCTGATCCTCTGGTAGTCTACCAACCTGCCACAGATGATTCTCCTGAGATTCCCGGAGGACTTGGTGAGGAGGATTTAGTCTACATTGTACTACCCTATATTCATAGCGCCAGAGAGGGCGTAATACGCCTAGGAGCTCTTTTAGAACAATATGGTACCTATGAGCTTAATGCCATTGCCTTTCAAGATCATAATGAAATATGGTGGCTGGAAACAATTGGCGGTCATCATTGGCTGGCCAAACGCGTACCTGATGCTTCCTATGTAGTCATGCCCAATCAGCTTGGTCTGGACAGCTTTGACTTCAACGATGCCTTCACTACCAAGAAGGACCATCTATGCTCCCAGGATTTAGTTGATTTTATCACTGACAATCATTTAGGTAATGCTAATGCTCCTGATTTTAATCCTCGACTGGCCTTTGGCAGCCACGAAGATGCTGACCATATCTATAACACGCCCAGAGCTTGGTTTATCCTGCGCTACATTAATCCCACTACCTACAAATGGGATGGTCCTCAGGCAGATTACCTTCCCACCAGTGATAATCTTCCCTGGTTTCTAGTACCGGAGCATAAGATTACCCCGGAGGACGTGAAATATGCCCTTTCTTCCTATTTTCAAGGTACACCCTTTAATCCCTATGGTGATAAAGGTGAAAGCAGCTTAAAAGGCATATTTAGGCCTGTGGGCATCAATCGCACCTCCTTCATGGAGCTGATTCACATGCGACCACACAAGGCAGCTGATAATAGTATTTTAGAATGGCTCTCCTTTGCTTCCAATGCCTTTAATGTGATGGTTCCCTTTTATGCCTCAGTGAGCAAAACGCCTGAGTACCTAAGTAATACCACTGAGCAGGTATCTACGGATAATTTCTATTGGACCAGTCGCTTGATTGCAGCTTTAGCAGATGCTAGCTACCATCAATCCATTCTGCACATTGAACGCTACCAATTAGCTGTAGCCTCTAAAAGCCATGAGCTCATTAATAAATATGACAAGCTTTTGGCCCAAACAACTATAGCCAGTGAGCAGCTAGCTCTCAGAGAAAAGGCCAATGCTGAGCTAGCTCACATGGCTAAGGAAGAAGCTGATAAAACCTTACTAAAGGTGCTGGACACTACCAGTAGCCTAATGAAGAATTCCTTCTCCCGCTCTGACGCTTAAAGACACAGGGGCTGAAGCCGTAACAAGCGCCTTCCCCTTTTAGGGGAAAGGGGACCGCGCTTGCGGTGGATGAGGTAACCCCAAAGGGGCTGTAACCAAAACGAGGTTTTTCAACCTCATTTTGTTACAGCCCCTTGTCTATGTCTACTACCACAAAAAAAGGTTCTATAATAAATGTTGGGGTAGAAAAGACATTCTAGTCTTTTCTACCTTTT
>CAZTGQ010000279.1:0-2143 GCA_964613345.1 uncultured Acidaminococcales bacterium
CCTTGTCAAACAACTACATCCTCATTTTAGGTAAACCTGGTATTTTAATTATACGTTGTCCCCTCTTTTTCCACAACACATTATTCCAAAAAGACATACTCGCAGCAAAAATCCCCACGAGTATGTCTAACTTTACTTTTTAGCTTTAGGATAATAGGAGCTATCTTTATAATAATTACTACCCTTTAGGTTGAGCTCTGCCGTTAACCCCTTGGTAGTCATTTGATAAGCCCATATACCAGTGCCCACCTTAGTAGCACTCTTAAACTCGTCTCCTACCACTCCATCAGTAGCAGCAGCTTCAGCCTGAGCACCCCACTTCCAATTGCTGGTGGTAAATTTCTTGTAGGCCTCATTATTCAAAAAGATGAAGACAACTGCGTATTCCTTGGCACCAATACCCAGTCCCACAGAATACTCCTGCATTTTCATGTAAACCTCTTCTCCGGTACCGTTATTGACCGCCATACCACGACCATGTCCGCTACCAAAAAGGCCTAATTTGTAACCGGAATTAGCAAATACAGCATAGCCGGCATTTCCCTCCACGGCCTTCTTTGCTAGTGGTTCCTTAGAATAAAGCAGCTGCAAAACTGATGCCACCTTACCTCGCAATTCCGCCTTGCGAGCTTCTAGCTTGTCCGCCGCTAAAGCGGTGTTCACAAAAAGACAGCTCAACAATACTGCTCCTAAAAAAATTCTTCCCCATTTACTTCTCATCATAACACCTCCATAATATTCTCATATATTTGCTCAAAATTAAAGGGAAGCTATTCCCCTTTACTGTCTTTTATGTGTCGTCCTTATTGGTAACATCTATTTTCACGCTTGTGTCATTTTCCTTCTTGCTCCGTAAAATAGGTCAACACCTCGTAGGCTAAAGTGGCCGCTAGTCTCGCCGTTCTACCATCAAAATCATAGGGAGGACTTACTTCCGCAAAATCCACGCAAACCACCTTTTGCGTGGACAATAATTCCCGTAAAATAGCTCTGCCCCTCCTTGGAGCCATTCCCATAACAGTAGGAGCAGATACTCCGGGAGCATAACATACGTCAAAAACATCCATACAAAAGGTTATATAAAGCAGATCAACCTCCTGAGCAAATTTCCTTACACCCTCCAGCATTTCCTTTTCGTCCAGAGCCTCAGGCAAAATTAAAGCCTTATGTTTTTCTGCTTCTGCCATCAAGCGAGCAGTATTGCCCTGCTTCTTAAAACCAACATTGGCATAAAAAGCATTCCTATCTCCGTCCATGATTTCCTTAAAGGAAGTGCCGGAGGTACGCCCCTGACTATAATCCCGCATATCTAGGTGAGCATCAATATTTACTAAGCCCAATTTTTCCTGACCGTAAACCTGGCGAATACCGGTGTAAGAACCAAAAGCAATATCATGACCGCCGCCCAAACCCACCGGCAGCATTTTATCTCGCAGGACTTGAGCCACTTTACCAGCGTATTCCGCCTGGGCCTCTTCGGTCTTTTTGTGAGTCAAATTATAGCAATCAAAAAGCTGGACGTTGCCGAAATAAGGTAAGGACTGCATGGCCTGACGTATAGCATTAGAGCCTAAAGCGGCTCCTTTACGTCCTTTATTACGCTCAATACCTTCATCAGTATCGTAACCGACAAAACAAATCCCACCTTGAGCCTTTTTTTCCACATAGGGACGAACCACCTGCCATAAACTCAAATCTTCTTTAGCATCGCCATCATAGCGACCATGCCATAATTCTACCTTTTCCATGCTTCACCTCTCCTACTATATGATCTAAAAAATTGTTTTCACTTTATCTAAGAGCTGCCAATCAGCCGGTAACCAATCCAGAGAACGTAATTCCTCGCTGCCAATCCACTTAGCCGCCTGATGCTCCTTAAGCACCAAATCACCTGCTTTAACAGTGCAGATATAACAATCCATGGACAGATGGAAGGTGGGATAGTCATATTCCACCGTAGCCAAAAGCTCTCCCACGTCAATTTCCGTGTCCAGTTCTTCTTCAATCTCTCTAATCAAAGCCCTTTGGGGTGTTTCTCCCGGTTCTATTTTACCTCCCGGGAACTCCCAACCACCTTTAAATTCCCCATATCCTCTTTGGGTGGTAAATAAAAATCGGGCAAATCGGCATGATAAACAGAGGG
>CAZTGQ010000280.1:0-2130 GCA_964613345.1 uncultured Acidaminococcales bacterium
TGACCTACAGGGTGTGCCTGTGCTTGTTTGTTCTACAGGTATGGGTGGACCGTCCGTAGCTATTTGCTTAGAAGAATTAGCTAAATTAGGCATAACTCATTTTGTGCGTGTGGGAACCACCGGTTCTCTTCAGGAGCATATTAATTTAGGTGATTTAATTATTAATAAGGCAGCTGTTAGATTGGAAGGAACCTCTAGGCATTATGCTCCCTTAAGCTTTCCGGCAGTAGCTGATTTGGCTATCACGAACGCCTTGGTGGCAGGAGCAAAGCAAGAAAAGTATGCTTATCACGTGGGTATTGGCGTGACCTCGGATACCTTTTGGCCAGGTCAAGAGCGCTATGACAGCTTTACAGGTTATGTTCCTAGGGATTTTCAGGGAACCTTAAAGGAGTGGCAGCAGCTGGGAGCCACTAATTATGAAATGGAAGTTGCAGCCCTATTTGTGGTGGCCCAAAGCTTCGGCTTAGCTGCCGGTGCTGTTTGTGGTGTGGTAGCTAAGCGTACAACCAGTGAAAAGGTGGCACCCGCTTCTCTTTATGCTAAGGTGCTGCCTAAAATGATTACTACGGTGAAAAATGCGATTTTGTTGCTCAGTGAAAGGCAGGTGTAGATAATGGCAAGAGGGATTATCTTGTTGCTGGATTCCTTTGGCATTGGCTATGCTCACGATGCGGAGAGATTTCAAGATAAGGGAGCGGATACCTTAGGACATATTGTCAGATGGTGTGCTGCCCAAAGAAAAAATTCTCAAGGCGAGGCACTTCCTTTGGCTCTGCCTAATTTAGCACAGTTGGGCTTAGGCCTAGCTTCAGCTTTAAGCACAGGAAAAATATTGGAGCCATCTATAGGAATAGAAGAACCCTTAAAGGGTGCCTATACCTATGCCAGCGAAATATCCAGTGGTAAGGATACTTTAAGTGGACATTGGGAGATTACAGGGGTACCTGTACAGTTTGAATGGGGCTATTTTCCTGCTAAACCAAAGTGTTTTCCACCGGAGTTAATTAAAGCATTAATTGCTCAAGGTCATTTACCCGGAGTATTAGGAGAAAAACATGCTTCCGGTACGGAAATTATTAAGGAGCTAGGTAAAGAACACTGTCAAAGTGGGAAGCCCATCGTCTATACCTCTGCTGATAGTGTGCTGCAAATTGCCGCTCACGAAAAGTATTTTGGCTTAGAGAAGCTTTATGCATTGTGTGAAATTGCTTATAAGCTAAACCATATCGCATCGCCAGAGTAATTGCTCGCCCCTTTTTAGGAGAAACGCCGGACACTTATGTGCGTACCGGTAATAGGCATGATTATGCTGTGCCAGCACCTGATAAAACTCTTTTGGATTATCTCACGGATGCAGGAGGCAGTGTTCATGCAGTAGGAAAAATTTCTGATATTTTTGCGCATCGGGGTATTACTACCGCCTATCACGCAACAGGACTAGAGGAGCTTTTTGCTACGACACTGGAGGCTATCCAGAAGGCAGAGGATAATAGCTTAGTTTTTACCAATTTTGTAGATTTTGATTCTAGCTTCGGTCATCGCAGGGATGTGGCTGGCTATGGTGGGGGACTGGAATATATCGATAGTCGTTTGCCGGAGGTACTCAGTCAATTAAAGAGTGATGATCTTTTACTTATTACCGCGGATCATGGTTGTGACCCAACCTGGCGGGGGAATGACCATACCAGAGAAAACATTCCGGTCCTATTTGCAGGACCTAGGGTTATTTCTGGACCCTTGCAGCCAATGAATACCTTTGCCGATATAGGTCAGATTATGGCTCAGCATCTTGGTTTAAAGCTTAAAAATGGGACAGCTCAGGAGGTAGAAAAATGAAAAAAATATGGATGATTTGCTTATGCTGGACGCTGCTCTGGGGACAAACTGCGTTTGCTCAAAGTAAGGAAGTGAAAGCTTCTCCCACCACGACAGTAAAACAGACCATAGAGGAGAAGGAGGCTAAATTAGTGCCTGTTTCCTTTGCGGTTTTAGATTTTACCGGAGAGGTGGATGCCGCTATTTATAAGGATTGGAAGCAGCAGGTTCGGCAGGCTTATCATGTGCCCTACTATAGCTTAAAGGATGATGATGTTTATCGAGCAGCGGCAGGCGATCTTCTAGGTCGTA
>CAZTGQ010000281.1:0-2129 GCA_964613345.1 uncultured Acidaminococcales bacterium
ACAGATATTTGTATTGCTTATAGAACCAAGTCTAAGTGCGACAAGGTAGCTAAGGAGCTGGAAAGTAAAACAGCGACTAAGATTACTACGGCACAGCTGGATGCTAATAAGGAAGAAGAGGTAGTAGCCTTAATTAAAAGCTATAAACCGGATATTGTTATGCATCTTGGCATGCCTTATCATAATCTGGTTATTATGGATGCCTGCGTAGAATGTAAGGTGCATTATTTAGATACAGCAGCCTATGAACCGGAAAATACGGATGAGCCTACTTGGAGAGCTAAATATGAAAAGCGCTGCAAGGAAAAGGGCTTTGTGGCTTATTTTGATTATGCGGATCAATGGTCCTACAAAGAAAAATTTGCTAAGGCAGGAGTTACAGCGCTTTTGGGCTGTGGCTTTGACCCCGGTATTACTCAGGCTTATGTAGCTTATGCTAAGAAGCATGAATTCGACACTATTGATTACTTGGATATTTTGGATTGTAATGGTGGGGACCATGGTTATGCCTTCGCTACCAATTTTAATCCTGAAATAAATTTGCGTGAGGTTTCTTCTCCCGCCAGTTATTACGAAAAAGGGACCTTCCATACTATTCCTGCTTTGAGTGTACACAGAAAATATAACTTTGACGGTGTAGGCGAAAAGGATATGTATCTGCTGCACCATGAAGAAATTGAGTCCATTGTGAAGTATGTACCTGAACTTAAAAAGGTGCGCTTCTTCATGACCTTTGGCCAAAGCTATATTGACCATATGAATTGTCTAAGAGACGTGGGCATGCTGTCTACCACAGCTATTGACTATGAGGGCCATAAGATTGTGCCTATTCAATTCTTAAAGGCACTGCTCCCTGATCCTGCCAGTCTAGGACCCAGAACTAAGGGAAAAACCAATATTGGTTGTATTTTCCAGGGAATGAAGGATGGTAAGGCTAAGAACTTCTATATTTACAATATTTGTGACCATGAAGCAAGCTATAAAGAGGTTGGTTCTCAGGCTATTTCCTATACCACAGGTGTACCTGCTATGTGCGGAGCTATGATGCTGGTAACGGGAACCTGGAAGAAGCCCGGAGCTTTTACTCTAGAAGAATTTGATCCGGATCCCTTCTTAGCGGCAGTATCCAAATTTGGTTTGCCCTACGCTACTACCACTAAGCCGGTTTTGGTGGATTAGCATGGAGTGGGAGAAGGTAGAAAAACTGCCCACACCTGCTTATCTATTAGATGAGCAGCAGTTGGTTGCTAATGGGAGGGTGCTGCAGGCTTTGCAGCTCAAAACAGGATGCAGGGTGCTTTTGGCACAAAAGGCTTTTTCTGCCTATGACCTATATCCGCTGTTAGAACCATTTTTAGCAGGGACGGAAGCCAGTGGCCTTTATGAGGCGCGTCTAGGCAGGGAGGAAATGCCGGAGAAGGAGTGCCACGTTTTCTGTGGGGCCTATAAAGAAGAGGAATTTTCTGAGGTTTTAAGCTACGCTGATCATATTGTTTTTAATACTCCCTATCAGCTTCACACCCTAGGCCCTAAGGCCAAGGCGGCAGGCAAGGAGATTGGTTTGCGTATTAATCCGGAGTGCTCCACCCAAAGTCATGGCATTTACGACCCCTGCAGTGCAGGTAGTAGATTAGGTGCGACCCTGGAGCAATGGCAGAGGGAAATGACCGAGGAGGATATTGCTCTTTTGGATGGACTACACTTCCATACTCTGTGTGAGCAGGGAGCGGAGGATTTTGCCACTACCCTTAGGGCTGTGGAGGAACGCTTTGGTGCATATTTGCCTAGTCTGAAGTGGTTGAATTGTGGCGGTGGACATTATATTACTGCCCCTAACTACAATCTGCCTCTTTTAGAAGAGCTGCTTATAGCCTGGAGGGAGAAATATAATTTACAAATGTATTTGGAGCCGGGAGAGGCAGTAGTTTTAAATGCCGGTTATCTTTTAACTAGAGTGCTGGACCTTACTCAAAATGGCCAGCAGCATATTTGTATTTTAGATGCATCAGGTGCCTGTCATATGCCGGATGTTATTGAAATGCCCTATAGACCTCCCCTGGTGGGAGCAGGGGCTGCCGGAGAACTACCCTATACTTATCGCTTAGGTAGTCAAACCTGTTTAGCAGGTG
>CAZTGQ010000282.1:0-2125 GCA_964613345.1 uncultured Acidaminococcales bacterium
AGTCCCCTCAGTGAAAATTATTAGTACACCCCCTGCTTTTAAGATTCCCAAAGCAGTTTTAATAGCATTGCGGTCATGAGCCCCACGCTTTACCGCAAAAGCACCCAAAGAGTGATAAATTTGTCCTAAAGGAAAAACAAAAAGCTCCTCCTTCGCCATAAAGCGAACGGCCCTAGTTGAACAGGTGCCCACTAAGGGTGGATCTAAGAGGCTGATATGATTAGGAGCAATAATAACAGGTCCTTGGGCAGGAATATTTTCTCTGCCCAAAACCTCTAAACGAAAAATAATTTTAAAAATAAACCCTAGAAGATTTTGTACAAATTTATACCACATTTTAAGCCCTCTCACATAGCTTTAAAATTGCGTTTACCACCTCTTCAATGGTAAGCGTGGATGAATCAAGATAATGAGCATTGTCGGCGCAACGCAAGGGCGCAACCTTACGCTCAGAATCCATTTTGTCTCTTAAGGCAATATCCTTTGCTAACTGACTGTAATCTACCTTTTGTCCCTTGGCTTTAAGCTCAGCAAAACGTCTTTGAGCTCTTACCTCCACAGAGGCCGTTAAAAAGACCTTCACCTGGGCCTGGGGAAATACTACAGTACCAATATCCCTACCATCTAAAACCACTCCTCCACCGGCACCTAGCTTTCTTTGAGCCTCCACCATGGCCTTGCGAACACCCTCTACAGCAGAAACCTGAGAGACATTATGAGTAACATCTTGAGTACGAATATCCTCAGTAACCTCAACTCCGTCTAAGAAAACTCTATTAAGTCCAGGCTCCCGTTGGAAGGTAATGGTCACTCTTTGAGCTAAAACCGTAGCAAATTCAGGCGTAAAATCCTTTCCTGTCTGCAAAAAGGCCAGCGTTACCGCTCTATACATAGCTCCTGTATCCAGATAAATATACCCCAGAGCCTCCGCCACCTTCTTGGCTATAGTACTTTTACCGGCTCCTGCAGGTCCATCAATGGCCACAATTAACTTTTCCATAAATAGCTCCTCTTACTCGTGATAGGCTGCTGCACTTTCCCCTGCTACAAAACCGGAGGAAAAAGCAGCTTGTAAATTAAATCCACCTGTATAACCATTAATATCTAAAACCTCCCCTGCCAAAAACAGATTGGGAAAGAGCTTAGAAGCCATGGTTTTAGGCTGTACTTCTTTTAGACTAATGCCGCCGGCAGTCACAATAGCTTCAGCTAAGGGTCGAGCTCCGGTAATGGTCAGCGTATAGTCCTTTAGGGTATGTACCAAGGAAATTCTTTGCTCCTTGGTTAATTGGTTAATCTCTACCTTGGGATTTAATCCTGCGGCCTTAATGATAGCAGGAATAAGACTTTGGGGCAACAGATCCTGCATACCGTTTAATAATTGTTTGCGACTGTAGAGTTTAAAATCTCGTTGTACTCTTTTGTCAAGCTCGTCCAGAGAAAGAGCCGGTTTTAGATCTAGGTGCAATTTTTGCTGAGCACCTTCTTTTATAAATTCACTTAAGCTCAAGATAATTGGACCTGAAACACCAAAATGAGTAAAGAGCATTTCCCCAAATTCCTTACCCTTTATTTTACCATTAATTTCTAAAGCTGCAGTAACATTTTTTAAGGACAAGCCTTGTAAGCCTTGAATTTCCTCTAGAGGACAAACTAAGGGTATAAGAGATGGTCTTAAGGGAACAAGGGTATGACCTAATTCCTCCGCAAAGCGGTAGCCATCACCAGAAGAGCCTGTACCCACATAGGAAGCTCCTCCTGTAGTGAGGACAAAAGCATCTCCTTGAAAGGACCTGCCCTTAGAACAAATAACTTCCCGAACAATGGAGCCAGATGTAATAATTTTCTCTACTGGACACTGGGTATAGATCTCTCCCCCGCTTTTTAGCAAGCATCGTCTTAAGGTATCTACTACATCCATGGCCTTATCACTTACCGGGAAGACTCTATTTCCTCTTTCCACCTTGGTGGCTAAGCCATTACTGTTAAGTAGCTGTATAAGACTTGTTTGAGGAAAATGCTGAAAAGCACTATAAAGAAATTTGCCATTACCGGGAATGTTTTTTACTAGCTCCTGGATAGTACAATCATTGGTAATATTGCATCTACCCTTACCGGTAATTAA
>CAZTGQ010000283.1:0-2120 GCA_964613345.1 uncultured Acidaminococcales bacterium
TCAGTGAATCCCAAGAAAGAATGGCAGTGGTAATTGCTCCAGCTGATTTAGATAAATTCTTAGCAGCTGCTGCTAGAGAAAACTTAGAGGCTACGGTGGTAGCGGAGGTTGCTAAGGAGGCTCGTCTGGTCATGTATTGGCGAGGCGAAAAGATTGTGGACTTGTCCAGAGCCTTTTTAGATACCAATGGTATCGCTCAAAAAACAGATATTGTGGTGGAGCCTATTAAAGAAGCTTCTCCTTTTAATCTTGTAGCGCCTCAGGTTGCTAAGGCTAAAAATATTAAAGAGGCTTGGCTGGCTAATTTGGCTAGACTGAATGTATGTAGTGAAAAGGGTATGTCTGAGCGTTTTGATAGCACCATTGGCAGAGCAACAGTGCTCATGCCCTTTGGTGGTAAATATCAGCTAACCCCCAGCGAAGGTATGGCTGCTAAGCTTCCTGTACCCAATGGTAAGACTACAGCTACCTCTCTAATGTCTTCTGGCTATAATCCTTATGTAGCATGCTGGAGTCCTTATCATGGTGCCATGTATGCAGTGGTGGAATCTGTTTGTCGTGCTGTGGCTATGGGTGCTGATCCAAGTACTATACGTTTAACTCTGCAGGAATATTTTCCCAAGCTACATACAAAAGAGCTTTGGGGACAACCCTTTAGTGCTCTCTTAGGTGCTTATAAGGCACTTACTGCTCTTGAACTACCTGCTATTGGCGGCAAGGATAGTATGTCAGGCACCTTTATGGATTTGGAGGTACCGCCTACGCTGGTTTCCTTTGCTGTTAATGTGGTAGAGGAAAAACAGGTCATTTCTTCTGAGTTTAAAAATGTAGGTAGTAAGGTTGTCTTTATTGCTTCTCCCTGTGATGAACATGAGGTAGTTGATTTTGCTAGCTTGAAGAAGAATTTAGCAGCTATTCATATGGCAGGTCAAAAGGGAAAGCTTGTTACCTGTGGAGTGGTAAAAGAAGGCGGCGTGGCTGCAGCTTTAACTACAATGTGCTTAGGTAATAAATTGGGCTTTAGCTTTGTAAAACCATTCCTTCATGAAGAAAGCCTCTTTACCCTGCAGGTTGGTGGCTTCCTAGTAGAAATGGCTCCTGATGTTGAGGCGGAAGCAGTCTTTAAAGATATTGATTTTATTACTCTAGGTAATTTGACTGCTAAGGAAGAAATTGATATTAATGGCCTTAAGCTACCGCTGAAGGCTCTAGAGAAGGCTTATAGAGAAACCTTAGAAGATATTTTCCCTGCTAAGGCTCCTAAGCTTAGCTCCACCGGAATTATTACGAAGGAATATAAGAATTCCTTGCCCTTAACTGCGCCCTACAATATTGCTAAGCCGAAAGTCTTTATTCCCGTCTTCCCAGGCATTAACTGTGAGTATGATACAGCTGCAGCCTTTGATGCAGTCGGCGGCAAAAGCGATATTTTTGTAGTGAAGAATTTAACTCCGGAGGCTATCAGCGAGTCCATTGATGTTATGGTCAAGAAGCTCAAGCAATCCCAATTGTTAGTGCTCCCAGGTGGCTTTAGCGCAGGTGATGAACCTGATGGCAGCGGCAAGTTTATTGCCACCATGTTTAGAAATCCCAAGCTTAAAGAAGCTGTTATGGAGCTTCTAGAGGAAAGGGATGGGTTGATTTTAGGCATTTGCAATGGCTTCCAGGCGCTTATTAAATTAGGCCTAGTACCATACGGCAAAATGCTCACCGCTAGAGATGATTCTCCTACCTTAACCTATAATAAAATAGGTCGCCATGTTTCTCAGATGGTAGATACTAAAATTGTGTCTAATAAATCTCCTTGGCTAGCCTTAACTGAGCCGGGTGAGATCTATACAGTACCTGTTTCCCATGGTGAGGGACGCTTTGTGGCTAGCGCAGAAGAAGTGAAAAAACTCTTTGCCAAGGGTCAGGTTGCTACTCAGTACGTTGACTTAAAGGGTGCTCCTACTATGGAAAGCCCCTATAATCCTAATGGATCCTATATGGCTATAGAGGCTATTACCAGTCCTGATGGTCGTGTTCTAGGCAAAATGGGACATTCTGAACGTTATGCTGAGGGACTCATGAAAAACATTTATGGCAACAGAAATCAACCAATTTTTGCAGCAGGTATT
>CAZTGQ010000284.1:0-2105 GCA_964613345.1 uncultured Acidaminococcales bacterium
CCCTGACCTAAAATAAGGCCTATAGCGCTGCCTACTAAAATAGTAGCCACATTCGCCAGCGTTCCCAAGCCAATCATATTTACCCTGATCCTTTCTCTTTAAATAGTAAACTTTTTGGCTCCTGAGGCCTTAGTGCTACTCACTGCCGGTGGTTGCAAAAGCTCGGAGAGCCTTGCTAAATCATCTACATTATAATATTCAATGACAATCCTTCCTCCTGTAGCAGCGTTCTTATTAGGACTAATAGTAACCTTAGTGCCTAAATAATCTATCAGCTGCTCCTCATAATCTGCCACATGCACATCCTGAACAGCTGTCACTTTTTTAGTCTTCTTTGTCTCTTTAGGATCCTTATACAGGCTTGTTTTTAATTTAAAAACAAGCTTACCCTCGCCACCCTGCTTTTCAGCTGCCACAAATTCTTCCATAATCTTCGTAGTCCAATCTTCCTTGGCAGCCTTCTGGGCTAATTTGCTAATGGTAGCTCCATCCTCTAAGCCTAGAAGAGGTCTGACTTGACCTGCGGTTAAAGCTCCTGATACCAAAAATTCCTGTACGTCCTTTGGCAAATTAAGTAGTCTTAAGGCATTGGTAATGGCCGCTCTACTTTTACCCAATCTTTTACCCGCTTCCGCTTGAGTGAGTTTTAAATCATCAATTAAAGCTTGTATACCTAAAGCCTCCTCCAAGGGATTCAAATCACTTCTTTGGAGATTTTCTACTAAAGCCACTTCCTTCATAGCTGCTTCATCATACTTGCGCACTACTACAGGAACTTTTTTCAGGCCAACCTCTTTAGCAGCTCTCCAGCGACGCTCTCCGGCAACAATTTCATACTTACTGCCTGCTTTTCTTACGATTAAGGGCTGAATCACACCACTTTCCCGTACTGAATTTATTAAATCCTGCATTTTTTCCGGATTAAAGGTTTTTCTGGGCTGGTAGGGATTAGGCACTAAAGCCTTGACCTCTAACTCTGCTATACTGTCATTTTTAGTTAAAGCCGGCGATACTTCTTTTTTGCCGCCAAAAACACTATCTAAACCTTTTTTTCCTAAGCCTCTACTTTTACCTACCATGCTTAATAACCTCCTTACATAATGCCCTATAAGCTTCTGCTCCCTTAGACTTAGGATCATATACATTAATGGGCTGTCCAAAGCTAGGTGCTTCGCCTAGGCGCACACTGCGTGGAACAATTGTTTTATACAAAAGAGCAGGAAAATGCTCTTTCACCTGGGCCATAACATCGTTAGACAAATTAGTTCTATTGTCCGACATAGTCATAAGAATACCTTCTAATTCTAAATCCGGATTTAAAAATTCCTGCACTCTTTCTGCTGTGTTTAAAAGTTGGGTTACGCCCTCTAAAGCATAAAATTCACATTGTATAGGAATTAATATAGAGCCAGCTGCTGTTAAGGCATTAATCGTAAGCAAGCTTAAGGAAGGGGGACAATCAATAAGAATATAGTCATACCTATCCTTTATTTCATCTAAAGCTCTTTTTAGGCATCCTTCCCTATTCATTTGATTAACCAGGTCTATTTCTGCCCCTGCTAAATTAATAGTAGCCGGTGCTACATCTAGCTTAAACCACTCTGTAGTGACTATAATTTCCTGTAAAGGCATTCTCTTAATCAGCACGTCATACATACAATGCTTTAAACTGCTTTTATCTATACCCAAGCCACTGGTAGCATTACCCTGAGGATCTTCATCTATTAAAAGCACCTTTTTACCTGTTTCTGCTAGAGTGGATGCTAGGTTAACACAGGTAGTGGTCTTACCTACACCACCTTTTTGGTTGGCTACTGCAATTACTTTTCCCAACCTTCTCAACTCCTTTTCTGCCATAATTTCATGTATTTCTCATTTTAGCACACTTTTCTTTTATTTCCTATGGTTAGCTCCTGGATTTTCCTAAAAATTTTAGCTTTTAATTTCAAAGGTCAAAAAGTCGATGTTTCACGTGAAACATCGACTTTTTGACTTTTGACCACTTTTTATTGTTATCCTCTTGCCCTAAAGCCTTCCCCTGAAAAGAAGGCTTCTTGTTGCTACTGCTCTTACCCTAAAGCCTTCCCCCTGTGGGGGAAGGTGGC
>CAZTGQ010000285.1:0-2083 GCA_964613345.1 uncultured Acidaminococcales bacterium
TATTCGGAGTGGGTTTGGACAATTTCTGCTAATACAGCTGATTATTTTGCCGGATACAATCAATTTCAAAATCTTACTGTAGGTGGTAAGATGCGAAGTGGTAAGGACGGTACTAATGCGGTCACTTTAATGGCGCTAAAAGCTACGGAAGAGGTTAAGACTCATCAGCCGGGATTGTCTGTGAGAGTGCATGCTGATTGCCCTAAGGAATTTTTGGATGGCATAACACATTTGGTGAGTAAGGGAACAGGTTTTCCTGCTATCCATTCTGATTCTGTGGGTTACCAGATGCTTATTAATGCAGGCTATGAGCCTGAGGATGCTCGGGATTGGAATAACTGCGGTTGCGTGGTGCCTCACAATCGTAAAACAGGAGAGTGGACTGCGGCTGTGAATGTGAATTTTGGTTCTGCTCTGGAATATGCTTTAAATCAGGGTAGGAGCTTGATGACAGGGGAAAAAATGGGCTTGGAGGAAGTGAGTCCTGTAGAATTTACATCTTATGATGAGGTAAAGGCTGCTTTCTTTAAGCAATTTGACAATTTATGTAAGCATTCTATTATTTTGACTATTGAGGCCCAACGTCTGCATAAGGAAATGGTGCCCAGACCGTTTTTGTCATCCTGTATCGAAAATTGTATGGAAGTAGGCAAGGATTTGTCTAAGGGTGGTGCTAAATACAATATCGGTCCGGTAATCACAGGAATAGGTTTAGCCGTAGTGGCTAATGCTTTGGCAGCCGTTAAGAAGCTGGTTTTTGAAGATAAGGTTTGCACTATGGATGTTTTAGTAAAGGCTTTAAAGGCTAATTGGGTAGGCTACGAGGACTTGCAGGCTCAAGCTAAGGAATGCCCCAAATATGGTAATGATGAAGATTATGTAGATGATATTGCTATAGAGGTGGCTAATCATTTCTACGATGAAATACATCAATACAAGGATGTGTTTGGTTCACCTTTCCTTACCGCTTTTATGGGTATTTCTAATTATATTCCTATGGGTCGTGTCTTAGGAGCTACTCCTGATGGACGTAAAAATGGCGAACCATCCAGCGAGGGAGTATCTCCTTACGTGGGAACGGATAAGGCAACGCCACTAGCAGCTATGCGTTCTACTGCCAAAGTTAATCAGGAGATTCACTCCGGTGGTACACTGCTTAATTTGCGCCTCAATCATGAGCTGGTAGCTACAAAAAGAGGACAAGCCAATTTAGGGGCTATGATTCAAACACTTTTCTCTCTGGGAGCTTTTCATGTACAGTTTAATTGTATTTCTTCTCAGACCTTGAAAGAAGCACAGGCACATCCGGAAAATTACAAGGATCTATTGGTACGAGTGGCAGGTTATTCTACGCAATTTGTTAATTTGTCTAAATCTATGCAGGATGCGATTATTGCTCGAACAGAGCATATAGTCTAAATTAAGACTTGGCAAGGTGTGCGGTGCTTTTTGCCGGACACCTTGTAACTATTTTCTAGGACATGGGAGGACGGTATGGGCGGTTATATTATGCAGGTACAAAATTTTTCTGTTAATGACGGAGAGGGTATTAGAACGACGATTTTTTTAGCAGGCTGTCCTTTGCGTTGTGCTTGGTGTGCTAATCCGGAGGGACGTACCTCGGAAAATGCTCTGACTCATTGGGTAGAAACGGAGGAAGTACTCAAAGTAATTAGGCATCAAACTGTCTTTTATCGCTTTTCCGGGGGTGGGGTTACTTTTTCCGGCGGGGAGGCTACTGTACAACGGGAATTTTTGGCGGAAATGGTGGATGCTCTGTATGATGAGGGTTATAATCTTGCTTTGGAAACTTGTGGCTTTTTTAATTTTGACCAGCTTTTGCCAACCTTAAAAAAGATGAATATGATTTTTATGGATTTAAAGCATCTGGATGCACGACAGCATGAAAAATTTACAGGTGTGAATAATACTCTTATTTTAAAAAATTTACTTAAAACCGCAGAATTGGACATACCTTTAGTAGTTAGGATTCCTACGATAGTCGGTGTTAATGGTAATGACGAAGACATGGAAAAAATGTTTGTCTATTTGCGGAAGAATATACCTAAAGCAGCAGTTGAAT
>CAZTGQ010000286.1:0-1404 GCA_964613345.1 uncultured Acidaminococcales bacterium
GGTGGGCATCTATGGCGAAGTGCTGGGGCATGAGCATTTCGATACCGCCTGTATCTACAATCATGAATTCTTTATCCAGCCATTCGGCATCGGCATATAATCTATCTCGGGTCACACCGGGGGTGTCTTCCACGATAGAAATTCTACTGTTGGCAAAAATATTAAATAAGGTTGACTTGCCTACATTAGGTCGACCTACAACAGCTACAATTGGTTTACTCATATTATTTCCTCATTTAGTTCCGCCAAGACATTATGGTCTCACGGAGTAGTTTTATTAAAATTGATTTCTGGCAGACTCCACATCACCGGTAAAATAAACCGGTACCTTGGTAAGCTGGGAGATTTTCTTACATCCCACTAATACCATGAAATCTCTTAATTTTTCATTTAAAGTATTTATTTCTTGGGTAGCATTTTCTACCCCACCATCCGTTAAAGCTTTTAAAATATTACCTGCCATGCCTACAGCCTTAGCCCCCAAAATAAGAGCCTTTAAAACATCCATAGAGCTGCGGATTCCACCGCTGGCGATAATACCCTGCTCTTTAGTTAAAACCTCTTGGGCCCACAAAAGAGAAATAGCAGTAGGTAAGCCCCAGTATTGTAATTCTTGGTTGGCTTTTTTATAACGGGCTGCTTCAATGGCCATGAAATTAGTTCCACCCATGCCACCTAGATCAACTAACTGTACGCCTATACCAGTTAATGTCTTAAGCTCCGCCTTAGCCATGCCACAACCTGTTTCCTTTACGATAACAGGTACAGATACATTTTTCACCATGGCTTCAATATTTTTTAAATAGCCGGTAAAATCTCTGTCTCCTTCTTCCATAGCCAGCTCCTGGGCAACATTTAGATGAATTTGGAGAGCCTGAGCTTCCAACATATCTACAGCTTTTTGCCCTTCCTCTACACTGGCTAAAGCACTAACATTAGCAAAAATAATCCCCTGAGGATTTTCTCTTCTTAAAACCTTAAAGCTCTCTGCATACTTACCGCTTTTAATAGCACCGTACTGAGAGCCAGCGGCTAGAGCACAGCCAGTTTCCTTAGCTATTTGACCTAACTGCCGATTAATGGTGGTCACTTCTTCAGCGCCACCGGTAATGGCATTCAAGAGCAAGGGATGCTTTAGGGTACCGATACCCGGCAAGCAGGTTTCTAAAGAAACCTGCTTGCGGTTTATTTCCGGTAAACAATTAGGAACAATATGAACTTGAGCAAAGCCTGTGGCACAGGGGCCATCACTGAGAGCTAGAGCATATTTAATATGGTCTAACTTACGACTTTCTCTTGTTTTCATGATTGGCTCCTTTTATTCTTTAGTAACGTCAGATAGCTTATCGCTCATATCCTTGGACAAAGCGGGCTTGTCATTGATGAATTGACTTACATCAGCAT
>CAZTGQ010000286.1:1414-2070 GCA_964613345.1 uncultured Acidaminococcales bacterium
CCTCTGCTCCTACTTCTAAAGCATCTTCAGGTTTTTCAATGCGCTTATCAGCAATTTCAGAAATATGTACCATACCCTCTACACCATTAGGCAAAGAAACAATAGCACCAAAAGGCAAGAAACGTACAACCTTAGCGCTGAGAACTTGGCCCTCTACTAAGGTGGCAGCCTTAACCTGCCATGGATCTTCTTCCAAAGCCTTTACGGAAAGACTGATTCTCTTCTTCTCTGCGTCTAAGCCCTTAATATAAACATCTACTTCTTGGTCAACCTTAAACTTATCTCCCGGTTTCACGCTCTTATCCCAGGATAGCTCGGTAACATGTACCAGACCTTGAACATAGGGGGCAATTTCTACAAATACACCAAAATCAACTACACTCTTTACCACACCATGCACAGTGGAGCCCTCTACTAAACTAGCGAAAGCTTCTGCTTCTGCGGCAGCCTTTGCTTCAGATCTTTTAGCTTTTTCCTGTTCGTAAGCTTCATGCTTAGCATTAGCTTCCTGTCTTAAAAGGTTACGTCTGGAGAGAACAAGACGCTTTTTCTCTGGAATGCATTCCAAAACCTCTGCCTCAAGCTCTTGACCTTCAAAGGCTTTAATATTTTCCACTCTCTTTAAATCTAAATGAGAAGCAGGAATGAAGCCTGTT
>CAZTGQ010000287.1:0-1217 GCA_964613345.1 uncultured Acidaminococcales bacterium
ATTTCCAGTCTCTAGCTTACTAATTAGTAGCTCCATTGTCAGCTACAGCTGACAATGATGGCATACCAGTGTCCGTTGTCCTTTGATTTCTGGTTTAGGCGCAAGACTATGACAAAGCTTGGTAGCCAAGGGACAACGAGAAGCAAAACCACAGCCTTTGCTGACCTCCCAAGCACTGGGCACTTCCCCCATTAAATGTTGAATATTCTTGGTTTTACTTAATCTGGGATCAGCAATAGGGATAGCCGTCAACAACGCCTTAGTATAAGGATGCCTGGGATCGGCATAAAGCTCCTCAGCCGGCCCTTGCTCCACAATACTACCTAAATACATTACCATCACCGTTTGGCTTATATATCTCACCATGGCTAAATCATGAGCAATAAACAAATAGGTAAGCCCTATTTCCTTTTGCAAGGTAACCAAAAGATTAACCACCTGAGCCTGAATGGATACATCTAGAGCAGAAATAGGCTCATCACAAATAATCACCTTAGGATTAATAGCTAAGGCTCTGGCAATTCCCACTCTCTGCCTTTGTCCACCACTAAACTCATGAGGGAAACGATTAGCATGCTCCGGATTCATACCCACGAGATGTAACAAATGTTTGACTCTATCCTGTCGTTCTTTTTTATTATGATAAATATTATGAATAATCATGGGTTCTTCCACAATGCTACCCACCGTCATGCGAGGATCTAAAGAGGCATAAGGATCTTGGAAAATCATTTGCACCTGTGCCATAATGCCGGTCTTAGCCTTACCCTCATAAATAATTTCTCCCTCTGTAGGAGGGTATAACCCCACTAGCATTTTACCCACTGTGGATTTACCACAGCCTGATTCTCCTACAAGTCCTACCGTTTCCCCAGGAGGTAGAGAAAAGCTTACGTGACGCACAGCATGCAAGACATTTTTAGGCTTGCCCCAAAAATCTGTATGCACAGTAAAGGCCTTGCTTAAGCTACGTACCTCTAAAATAGGCTCTGTCATATTCTCACCTCCTCCATTTTCTGTCTATATAAATGACAAAATACTAGGTGTTCTTCCTTAGCTCTATACTCCTCCGGTGCTTTATCCAAGCAGCCCTTCATAGCCGCACTGCACCTGGGTGCAAAAGCACAGCCCTCAGGAATTTTCAGAAGATCAGGAGGCTGCCCCTTAATAACCTTCAGTCCCTGGCCCTTATCAGCATTAAGACGAGGAAGAGAAGC
>CAZTGQ010000287.1:1227-2065 GCA_964613345.1 uncultured Acidaminococcales bacterium
AAGCTAAAAGTCCCTTGGTATAGGGATGCAAAGGACGATAAAAAATATCCTCCACCAAGCCCTGCTCCACCAGCTGTCCTGCGTACATGACAGCTACTCTGTCACACATGTCTGCAATAATACCCAGATCATGAGATATGAGAATGATGGAGGTATGAAAATCTTGTCGGCTTTGCTTGAGGAGCTCCAAAATTTGGGCCTGAATAGTTACATCTAAGGCAGTGGTTGGTTCGTCCGCAATAAGTATTTCCGGCTCACAAATCAGCGCCATGGCAATAACAACCCTCTGCCGCATGCCGCCACTAAACTGATGAGGATATTCCTTCATTCTCTTTTCCGGATTAGGTATACCCACCGCTCTTAAAAGCTCCAAGGCTTTAGCTCTGGCCTCCTGCTTTCCTGCCCTTTTATGCCTAAGATAGCCTTCTATAAGCTGTGTGCCAATTTTCAACACAGGATTGAGCGAAGTCATGGGATCTTGAAAAATCATAGATATTTTATAGCCGCGCAGCTCCTCCATTTGTTTTTCACTGTAGGTCAAGAGATTATTTCCCCGATAAAAAATTTCTCCCTGAGAAATAAAGGAATTTTCTTGCGGTAAAATCCCCATTACAGCATTAACGGTAACACTTTTACCGCAGGCTGATTCTCCTACTACGCCAAGGATTTCTCCCTCCTTCAAAGCAAAGCTGACCCTGCGTATGGCTTGTACTGTTCCTCTGTAGGTGTGAAAGCCTACCTCTAGGTTTTTTACCTCTAAAATAGGTTGTGCCATTTTCTTCACCTTTCTCGCCTTGTTAGCGACGCATCCGAGGATCCAAGGCATCCCTCAGTCCCT
>CAZTGQ010000288.1:0-2055 GCA_964613345.1 uncultured Acidaminococcales bacterium
ATGGCTTGACCTGTCATTACGCCGGCCAGAACTTCCTTCACTTGGATATTATTTTTATCCAAATAGGGAATGAGCATTCTCATTCTATGCCCCTTGTGGAGTAAATCATCAATCAAAATAACAGGCATGGCAAAGGATTTAATAGTCTTCACCTGATTGTCCACGGAGGCATAGTTCCTAGACTCAGACATGGTAAAGCCCTGGACAGCTCTGTTAAAGTACTTGTCAATATGCAGCGCTTTGGTTACTGTGTTGAGTACGGATACATTGCTGAGAGCCTTGCCAAAGGGGACACACATGTAGGGACCGCGTTTTGGTCTATCTTTTTCTACGGCAGTGGCTACATTGATGCGCGCCATTTTTCTGATTATTTTGTTGTGAACGGCACTGGTGTTGAAGCTGAGCAGTAATTTATTGGGATAAATTTTAGTAAGCGTGGTGAGTAGGTTATTGTGAGCTCTAGCAAAGGCTTTTTGTACTCTTTTATCCTTGTTAAAAGGATTTTTAATGACTGTTTCCGCATCCCTAAAGATTACTACCGGGGATTTCATGTTCACCGCATACAGTGGATGTGGTGCGCTAGGGGAAGCGATGTTCACAAAGCCCTGACGCTTCAGAGAATTAATAATATTATCATTGTAACCGGCTTCATCTACGGGATGATATACTGCATAAGCATAGTCCTGGGCAATGAGCTCAGTTAAAACCTCTGTAATAACGATTTGGCTCACATTGGCAATACCGGCATTTTCGTCGGCAAAGAGAAAACCAATGGAGACAACACTACCTTCAGCGGCGGCACGAATATGAGCAGTAACACTGGCATCCTTAAATTCCTTGAGGAGATTTCTAGTGCCTACAGGATGCACTGCTGCATAGGCAATAACTGATTTCTGGGCACCGGCATCATCAATAAAGAGGGTGGAAACATTTTTTTGTTCCAGATAGCTGCCTAAAGTGACACTGTCATAGCCTAGGGAAGAAAGCTTGGTATTAAAGGGCCAAATACTTTCTACACCTCTGGGCTTAAAAGAGCTGATATCTATTTCCAAGGATTCCAAGACGTGCTTGTAGACAGGTTCTCGGAGATAAAGATTATGATCATAAATGAAATTTTGAGCAGCGGGATCAATTAAATTAGAAATATCCAAATTTAAGTCAATGTTATCACGAATTTTTGTAGAGCTAATATCTTCAAAACCTTTGTCTAAGGATAGATGGATGATTTTTGCTTCAATGCCTGCTTCTGACTCGGAGATGGCTTTGGTGGTAGCAGTATCCGTATCTCTGAGAAAAATGATATGGTTAACGGTATGAATGGAATCCTCTGTAACCGGCAAGCGGTAGGCGGAGGCATGCTTTACTACGTCCATGCCCACAGCTAGATAAAGCTCCTTGTGAGCAAAGATTTTCTTTAATTCCTTAATGTCCACAGGATTAGCAATATTAATGGGAATATTCTCCGGAAAGGGATAGATATTTTCTTCGTTAGCTACGGACATATTCATAATTTTGCGGCGCATCAATCTGGGTTGAGTGTGCTTGGACCAGGAAAATTCATCCAAGGCTAAATAGACATCAAAACCGAGATCTCTGATTTTCTTAGCAACAGCTTTATGCCCCTCGCTAAAGGGGTCAAAGGTACCGGGATAGAAGCAAACCCTTTGCCTTTGCAAAAAGTTAAAATCCCCCAAGGTAAATTCGTGTATTCCAATGTAACGATATATATGGTTTAGTACTGCTGCATTACTGTAGAAATCAAGCTGTCCTTCTTTATTTTCCTTCAGCATGCTGAGGAGCTTTTTATAGCAATGGAGAAATAAGAAATCCTTTTGCTCCAAAGGCATAATCTGACTATGGAAAATGAAATGCCCCATATCCCAGAAGGCATCACGACTAAGCTCTTGGTCATAGTGAGCATAGGCTCTAATCATAATATAGAGCATCCGTAAAAGTCTGGACTTGTGCTCCTCCTGTCACTGAGAAAACTTGTTGGCAAACTCCGAGAAATTTTCCAGCACCACACCTATGGTATTAACCATGGAGGCAGCTAGG
>CAZTGQ010000289.1:0-2016 GCA_964613345.1 uncultured Acidaminococcales bacterium
AGCCTTCCCCGGTTGGGGAAGGTGGCACGCCCTTGGCGTGACGGATGAGGGGTTAGCAAATAAGTTGTTTGACTAGCCCAAAACTTTGATGTAACATATGTATCAAGGAAGTTTTACTTGAAGGAGGTCTTTTCTATGTTAAACTATCGTCTAGATGAAGATATAGAAATCGTCAAGGAAATTATGGAGCTAACTGACCAAGAACTGGCTGATGCCCTTGATATATCCAGAATTACCCTAGGACGTTGGCGTAACGCTCCTGACAAAATCACTCCCCTAAACCTCGCTAATTTTTACAATTTCGCTTTTAAAAACAATATTCGACTAAATAAAATTAAAGAGCAGTTTTATATAGAGGACTATACAAAAAACAATCAAGTAGTGCTCTTTCACGGCTCTAAAAATAGTCTGGAAGAACCCTTGAGCCTAAAGAAGAGTAAAAAAAACAATGACTTTGGTATAGGCTTCTATTGTGGAGAAAAGTTAGAACAGGCCGCTATGTTTGTAGCCAATTATCCAAATTCCTCTCTTTACGCTCTAAGCTTAACCAACAAAGACTTAACATTTAAGCAATATCACGTTGACCAAGAATGGATGCTAACTATTGCCTATTTTAGAGGTCGCCTGGGCACCTTTGCCAACTCTGCCCATATTACAGAGCTCTTAGATAAGCTGCAAGGTATAGACTATATAATTGCACCCATTGCAGATAATAGAATGTTCCAGCTTATAGACAGCTTTGTGGACGGTGAAATGACTGACCTACAATGTCAACATGCCCTATCTGCAACTAATCTGGGTAAACAATATGTCTTTCTCACTGACGAAGCACTATGCCAGATTAAATTACTGGAGCGTTGCTATCTAGCACCTGAAGAAAAGACGTATTATCTCCAAGAAAGAATGAGCAGTTTGGAAATAAACCACAGCAAGGTCAAGCTTGCTCGCAAGCAATATCGTAATCAAGGTAAATACATTGAGGAGATCCTATCATGAAAGAACTGGACGACTATGGACTGAATATCTGTAAATATCAGGGCAATTTATTTGCCCTCTCCCTTAAGTATAGTAAATCCAGCTCCCCTATTTTCTTGCGCCGATTTATGCTCTCTACACTAGCAAAACGCATGGATGGAGATGGCTTTTTATTTGAAGCCTTAGATTATGCTACTGCTGTTTCAGAAGTGGAAGAAAAATTTAACAAGAACAACTATGGACAAATTAAATTCTCTACCGAGGAACTCTATTGGATTGGATATATCTATCGTTATTGGTGTTATACCTATGGCTATAGCAGTGATAAGGTTTATCATCTTATAAAACCAGCCACCCTCAGAGAGCTCTATTACCCCTATCACTCCTTGGACCCGGCCCAAGTTATAGAGAGAATAATTGAAGCCAATAACCTAGAAGATATTGACTGTTTTACCAAAGGTCTTACTCTTTTAAAAACATTACGGCGGCGGCGGGGGGAAACCTCCTGTTAAGCTTTAGTTAATTTCTCATACTAAAGTCTTGTGCTTTTTCCCCTTTCATATGATAATGAGTAGAGAAACTAAAAGGGTGGTGCAAAATATGGACCTAAGTTTATTACAAAGCAAAAAAGGCTTTATTTGCGATATGGATGGTGTTGTTTACCATGATGATTTGCTCCTGCCCGGAGTGAAGGAATTCCTCCAATGGCTCAAGGACGAAAAGAAGGAATATCTTTTTCTCACCAATGCCAGTGGCCGCTCGCCTAAGGATCTAAAAGAAAAGCTAGCACGCATGGGTTTAGATGTAGATGAAACCCACTTTTATACCAGCGCCCAGGCAACGGCTAAATTTCTCGACTCCCAGGCCCCTAAGTGCAGTGCCTACGTGATTGGCGACCCAGGACTGCTAAACGCCCTTTCCAATGTAGGTATTAGCTTTGATGACGAAAATCCAGATTATGTAATAGTGGGTGAAACCAGTGCCTATAATTATACGGTGATTTTAAAAGCAGTAGCTCTCATTAATAAGGGGGCCAAGCTC
>CAZTGQ010000290.1:0-1999 GCA_964613345.1 uncultured Acidaminococcales bacterium
TTTTGCCAAAAACACCTAGGACTAAAAAGATTACCACTACCTGCACTATAGCCATGTAAAGCCAGCCATAGCCGATGAGCCAAGCCATACCGGGACCGCCGACAAAGGTGCTAACAGAGCTATAGGTAGCTACTGTAGTCATAGCTAGCACAAAGCCGCCTAAGGTACGTCCGCCGATGAAATAATCCTTGGCGAAATTGGAAGAACGATCATCCTGGGAAGAACGTTGGACCTTGTAACTGATAAATAACATGGCAAGGAGGAAAATGAAGACCGGTAGGAGATTAAAAAGGGAATTATTCATGCTTATCCTCCTCTAAACCATTGTCCTTAAAAACAAAATATCCTAAATAAAGAGAAACGAGAATAGCAAAAATCCAGGTACCGATACAACCGCCCCAAACCCATAAAGGGGTGTGGAAAAAGCTAATACTGCTGCCTGATAGTCCAAAACCGGCCAAGGTCCAAAAGGCAATAACGGCTAGGGTGGCTATAATTGTTGCCCGAGCCTCCTTGTTGGCTTGACGAAATTTATCACTACGTTTCATTTGACGCCTCCTAATTAGTTTAGTAGCCGCTGTCAGTATAGCAGAAATACAGGGTTTGTAAAGGAAAAGATTATTTTCAGTTAACTTAAAAATAATTAAAGGAAAAGCTTGCCCTAATTTTCCTTATGTTATTATCAGAATTAGGGCAATGTGCTGTCCAAGGTTGGCCTAGCCCTCATCCGTCATGCCTACGGCATGCCACCTTCCCCTCCAGGGGAAGGCTTTAGGTACGGTGCCATATTCACTTCCAGGGGAAGGATTGGGGTGCCGTATTCACTTCTAGGGGAAGGATTGGGGTGCCGTATTCACTTCTAGGGGAAGGATTGGGGTGCCGTATTCAGAACCTTGGAGAAAAAACCATGTTCTAATTTTACATAAAACCCAAAGTTTAGTATAATAAATAAATGTGAAACTATATCTATTAGGAGTGAAAACGACTTATGTCTACCTATCATATTATAAATTATGGTTGTCAAATGAATGAAAGTGATGCGGAGCATTTTGCCGGTCAGTTAGAGGATTTGGGCTATAAATATTGCGCGGATTTTCATCAAGCAGATGTTATTTTGCTTAATACCTGTTGCGTGAGGGAAAGTGCGGAGAAAAAGATTTTAGGTAAAATAGGGGAGCTGAAGGCGGTAAAGGCTGAGGATCCTCATAAAATTGTGTGTGTTGCCGGTTGTATGGCGCAAAAGGCGGGGGATAAGCTGCGTGCAACCTATCCACAGGTGGACCTTTTAATAGGCACCTCTTATGTCAATAATTTTAGTGCTATTTTACAAAGCTATAAAGCTGAAAGAAAGCATAAGCAGCATACCTATGCAGATCTTGACCAAATTCAAGATGAATTTGAAGGCAATTTTGTGCGCAAAAGTAGCTTTTCTGCTTGGATTCCCATTATGTATGGCTGCAATAATTTCTGTACCTATTGCATTGTTCCCTATGTTAGAGGGAGAGAGCGCAGCCGTAGTCAGGGAAATATTATTGGCGAAATAAAAAAGGCTGTAGCAGAAGGCTATAAGGAGTTTACTCTTTTGGGCCAAAATGTTAATTCCTACGGCAAGGATTTAGGGATGGAGCATGGTTTCAGTGAGCTGCTTAAGGCAGTGGATGAAATACCCGGTGTGGAGAGGGTTCGCTATATGACCAGTCATCCCCGTGATATGCAGGAGGAAGTTATTCGCACGGTAGCGGAAAGTAAGCATATCTGTAAGCATTTTCATATTCCGGTACAGTCAGGTAGCACTAAAATTATTAAAGCAATGAATAGAAGTATCTCCAGGGAAGCTTATTTAGAACTGGTGCATAAAATTCGTCAGTATATACCTGATGCTACCATTACTACAGACTTAATAGTGGGCTTTCCCGGGGAAACAGAAGAGGATTTTCAAGACACCCTTAGACTATTAGAAGAGGTTAGCTATGATGTAGCCTACACCTTTATTTATTCC
>CAZTGQ010000291.1:0-1978 GCA_964613345.1 uncultured Acidaminococcales bacterium
GTTTCTCAAAATGATGGTGTTAGCCCTGAAATAGATTTGAGTATTTTGGGCAGACATACAGTTGGTACAGGTTCAGCTCCACAGGCAGTTATTTCCAGCCTAGTGACAGATCCTCTGGACAGAGTAGGCTTAAAGGTAACTGATATTGATAAGTTCTCACCGGAAATGCAGAATCCGGATATCACAAAACCTGCAGGCGCAGGTGATGTTCCCTTGGCAAACTATAAAATGATTGCTGCTTTGGCCGTGAAACGAGGAGATATTGAAAAGGCTGATATGATGAGCTTTATAGCCGGTCATGGCTTAACAGGCTGGGCTCCTACTCAGGGACATATTCCTTCCGGCGTACCGTATTTAGGCTTTGCTAGGGAAGATATGTTAGCTGGGAAAATAAAACGAGTAATGATTATTGGCAAGGGGTCCCTTTTCTTAGGTCGTATGACCAATCTTTTTGATGGTGTTTCCTTTGTGGTGGAAGCAAATCAGGGAGAAAAAGAGGAAACCGGTGTTAGTGAAGATGCGGTGAAGGGCTTAATTGCCAAGGCTATGAAGGATTTTGCAGCGACTTTGTTAGCACAGACTGAGAGCAAATAGGGAGGTGGTCGGCAATGACTAGTATAGAAAAGACAATTGCTCAGACCTTTCTTCAGATGGCAGAAGGTCTAGAAACAGGCTCCTTTGGAGCACGTCCTAAAATTGCTCTAACCGGTATGGGCAGTGAGCACGGTGAAGAAAATGCTATGGCAGCTGCTATTAATGCTGCAAAGCAGGGCGTAGAGGTTTATTATATTGGCAGCTTAACACATCCCTTAGTAACTACTGTTAAGGTAGCTAATGATGAAGAGGGACATAAGAAGATGGAGGAACTAGTAGAAACAGGAGTAGTAGATGGCGCAGTAACCATGCATTTCCCCTTTCCTATTGGAGTTTCTACTGTAGGACGAGTTGTTTGTCCTGCTAACGGTAAGGAAATGTACATTGCCACTACTACAGGTACTTCCAGTGCGGACCGTTTGGAGGGCATGATTAAAAATGCTGTCTATGGTATTATTACAGCCAAAGCGGCAGGTCTTACGGAACCAACTGTAGGCATTTTAAATGTGGATGGCGCTAGACAAACAGAAATAGCCTTAAATAAGCTGAAAGCTAATGGCTATGACTTTACTTGGGCAACGTCCTCCAGAGCTGATGGCGGCGTTGTGATGCGCGGAAATGATGTCCTGCAGGGTGCCTGCGATGTACTGGTAACAGATTCTCTTACCGGCAATGTGCTTATTAAGATGATGTCTGCTTATGCCACCGGCGGCAGCTATGAAGCAGTAGGAGCTGGCTATGGTCCCGGTATAGGCAAGGGCTATAACAAGCTTATACATATTATTTCCAGAGCTTCCGGTGCCCCCTTGATTACTAATGCACTGCTTTATGCAGCACAAATGGTTAAGGGCAAGGTTTTTGCTGTGGCAGAAAAGGAATTTGCTGCAGCAGAAAAAGCTGGACTCCAGGCTGTTTTAGCGGCACATAAGTCAGTGGCAAAGCCTGCTGCTGAAGAAGAGGTGCAGGTACCTCCTGCAGAGCCCTGTACCGCTAGTATTGCTGGTATTGAAGTCATGGATTTAGAGGATGCTGCTAAGGCCTTGTGGAAGGTTGGAATTTACGCCGAAACAGGTATGGGCTGCACAGGTCCTATGGTAATGCTTAGTGAGGCGAACCTTGCTAAGGCTATGGAAATTTTAAAAGAGGCTGGTTTTGTAGGATAGTAATTTTGCGAATACCCCGATGCTATGGCAACGGGGTATTTCTTTGAGATCATTTTAAATAGAAAGCATTTTTTGTGGCAAATATTACAGTTTTTCTTGACAATTAGTCTGTAAACTTATATAATTATCTCTGTTCTCACATGACTCCGTAGCTCAGCTGGATAGAGCGTTTGGCTACGAACCAAAAGGTCGCGTGTTCGAATCACGCCGGGGCCACCAAA
>CAZTGQ010000292.1:0-1974 GCA_964613345.1 uncultured Acidaminococcales bacterium
TACAAGGCCTTAGGTGGCGGAAAATGAGGAACAGAATATGGAACTAAAACGAGGAAATAATAGAATTTATGCTGAAAATCAAGAGGGCAAGGTAATTGCAGAAATAACCTTTCCCCTAGTAGAAGAGGGCATATGTGAAATTGACCATACTATTGTGGATGCGTCGCTACGTGGTCAGGGTGTGGCGGATAAATTAGTGCAGGCTGCGGCTACTGCTATTAAACAGGATAAGCTAAAAGCCAAGGTGAGCTGTAGCTATGCTCAAAAATGGTTTGCTAAGCACCAAGAGCAAGCGGATATTCTCGTGAAGTAGAAGCCTACTTTTTAAGAGAGAAAGCACAGTGGAGACTGATTATGCTAAGCGTAATACCAAGTATAAGGAGATGAGTAAAATGCATAAATTATTTTCAAAAAAAATTCTCGCAGGGGGAGCTTTAGCTCTTGCTATGTTGACTACAGTCTATAGTCCTCAGCTTGCATCAGCTGAGGATGATTCTATGGTCAATACTGCTTTGACCATGCAAATGTACGGAGACTATTCCCAAGATTTATTTTCAACCCTGCCTTACTACCAAGTGAAAAAAGAGGGAAAGTGGGGCGTTTTAACCAGTGAGGGAAAAGAACTTTTGCCCTGCGTTTTTGACAGAGTTATTTTTACCAGTGGTAAAGAAAAGTTCATTGCTGTTGTTAGCAATAAAAAATGGGGACTCTATAGCGAGCATGGTCAGGAGCTTTTAGCACCACAATTTACTACCCTTAATGTTTATGACAAGGATTTGGTTGTGGTGTCTCAAAACGGCAAAACTGGCGTTGTAAATAGTCAGAGGCGAGAAATAGTTCCTTTGCAAATGCTGAAGATAAAGCCATTTTTGGGCGAGAAAATTATTGCGGCTCAAAGAGATAAGACTTCTTGGGAATTCTACTCATTAGAAGGAAAGCTCTTATTTAGTCGTAGCTATAAAGACGTACAGGGTGTAGGCGAGGGTCTTATTTCCGTAGTAAACGAGAAAAAACAAATCGGCTATATAGATGCTACAGGCAAGGAAATAGTTCCACCTACCTATAAAAAAGCCTTCGACTTTTCTGAGGGATTAGCTTTGGTGCAAAAGCAGGATGAGAAGCTGGCTCTCTTAGATAAAAATGGCAGGGAGATTGCCCAGCTTCCAGGTAAGGAGTTGGGAACAAGTTTTGCTGAAGGAGTTGCTACGGTAAGAGACGGTAATCAATTTACAGGTATTGATACTACAGGAAAAGCTATTTTCACAGTGAAGGCTTTTAATGTATCCTCCTTCCATGATGGTATAGCACCCATTCAGCGTAAGGTTAGTAAAATGAATCTAGGTGGACTGGCTGCTTCCGTTGTAGGCATAGCTATCACTGGAGGCTCTAATATCGCTGTTGCTTTTGATGGAGATGGCGGTATTTCTTTTGGAGCAGGATACCCCTATTCCTACTATAGACATTATAATAATGGGTCCTACTATGGTGCAGGCTACCATGCTGCTCTTGATTTTAATGTAAGCTACAAGGATTATAAAATGGGCTACATTGATAAAAAGGGGAATGAAATTATTCCTACGAAAAACGATCTTAACGGTACTTTAAGTGGTGGTAAGATTCTAGTGAAGAAGGATGATAAGTACGGCTATGTGGATGTGCAGGGTAATCCCGTAGTACCGGCTGAGTACGAAGATATTTCTTACTTCACTAAGAGCGATGCTGATATTGTGGCCGTGGAACAAAAAGATAAGTATGCTTTTTATCAGCTGGGTAAGGGCATTGTTTCTCGCTGGTATGAAAAAGTAAAGCCTTATCAGGATGGACTGGCTGCAGTAGATTTAGGAGAAAATAATTGGGTATATATTAATCGCCAAGGAAATAGAATTTCTCCTCTTGCTAAATACAAGTATGCACAGGATTTTTCTGAGGGTGTAGCTACCGTAGAGTTAGAGAATAAGCGTTTAGCAGTTATTG
>CAZTGQ010000293.1:0-1942 GCA_964613345.1 uncultured Acidaminococcales bacterium
CATGGTAGCAATATTAACATGAGCAGCTCCTAGCAGTGTGCCGATTTGACCAATCATACCAGGCTTATCCTGATTTTTGGCCACGATCATATAGGAAGCAGGCACTAGGTCAAAGGCGTAGCCATCAATACTGGTAATATGTCCCACTCCGGCTAGAACTGTTCCCGCCACCGTAAAGATCTTCTTATCTGCGCAAATATTAATAGTGATTTTATTTTCCTTCATATCGCCGGCGATTTTGCTCTCTACCACTTCCACCCCACGACTGGCGGCAGCTAATTCAGCATTAACCACGTTGACACGTTCTTTAAGCACAGGCTCGAAAACGCCCTTTAAAACTGCTCTGGTAACTAAATTCGTTTCCATACCAGCTACGCCGCCTTGATACTTTACCTCCACCTTGGTCACGGCCTCTTTATTCATTTGATAATAAAGTTTACCTAGGCATTCACCTAATTGAATGTACTGTACCATGGTTTCTAGCTCCTGAGGATGAAGAGCTGGCAAATTAACTGCATTAGGAACCATTTCGCCCTTTAAAGCATTGACTACCTCATGGGCAATGGCAATACCTACATTATTTTGTGCTTCCGTAGTATCTGCTCCCAAATGTGGTGTCAAAACACACTGCGGTAAATCAATGAGAGGGGAGATGGGCTTAGGCTCATCCACCAACACATCAAGACCTACGCTAGCTACAATGCCTTTTTTCACAGCTTCTGCTAAATCCTGCTCGTTGTAGAGTCCACCTCTAGCACAGTTAACTACACGCACGCCCTTCTTACACTTAGCGAACTCTGCAGCTCCTAGCATATTAATAGTCTCCTCAGTTTTAGGAGTATGAATGGTAATAACATCCGAAGCCTTTAAAAGCTCCTCCAAGGTTTCACATTTTTCTACTCCATATTGCTTAAAAATGCTATCTGGAATATAGGGATCATAGGCAATGACCTTCATATCAAAGGCTTGCATCCTCTTGCTAACTAATTTACCAATACGACCTAAACCAATAACACCCAAGGTTTTTTGATATAGCTCAGAACCTTTTAAGTCCTTTCGCTCCCAAACTCTGCTTTCAATCATCTTATGTGCTCTCACAGTGTTACGAGCAGAAGCTAACATTAAGCCTATGGTATGCTCAGCAGCAGAAATTACATTGGATTCAGGAGTATTCACCACAATGATACCACGGCGAGTAGCACCCTCCATTTGGATATTATCCACACCATTACCTGCTCTGCCTACCACCTTCAAATTAGTAGCATGCTCGTAGAATTCCTCATTAACCTTAGTCACGCTACGCACTACAATGGCATCATATTTACTAATAACCTTTAATAGCTCTTCTCTGGGAATGTCAAAAGCCACATCCACTTCCAAGCCTTTAGCGTTTTTTAATATCTCTACGCCCTTGTCCGAAATTCTCTCCACTACAATTACCTTTTTCATAAATAAACCCCTCCTCAAAATAAAAAAGCTCGTGCTTAACATTAATTAGTAATGTTAAGGACGAGATAAATCACGTGGTGCCACCTTAATTCGCTGTAAACAGCCTTAATTTACGGGTAACGGCTTTGCCGGATGAGTTGCGACCCCCATCGTCTCCGGAGTGGATTCGTTCTCTGCCATGGACTTCTTTGCACTGACCAGAAGCTCTCTAAACCTTGGCAAGGATCTACTTGGTTCCTTCATAGACTTTCTCTGTGTTAAGCATTTGTTAACAATAATACCACTTTGAAATATAATGTCAATAGTTTTTGTAATTCTTATTGCTGTTGCAGTATAATTTTGCCTTACGGTCGTAAGTTACTTACCCCTCATCCACCGCTAACGCGGTCCCCCTTCCCCGACCGGGGAAGGCTTTGGGGCACTGCCTGAATTCATTAGTTTTGCCTTACGGTCGTAAGTTACTTACCCCTCATCCACCGCTAACGCGGTCCCC
>CAZTGQ010000294.1:0-1915 GCA_964613345.1 uncultured Acidaminococcales bacterium
AAATCTATGGCCTCTCGTCTGGTTCCCACTGGTCACATCATTAACGGGCACAGGCACAACCTGAGCACCATAAAGAGCCACTAACCAACGAATAGGACGAACAAAACCAAAATCGAAATCAGCCCATCTCATGGTTTTAGGGAAGGACAAAGAATGAAGAATATCATCCAAAATGCCCGGCAAGAGCTCTGCTACGCTTTGGCCCTGAAGCTGCTTTACCGCATAAACATAGCCATCTCTTTCTTCTAGGCTTTCTACGTCTACTCCCTGACCTCTGGCGAATCCGGCAACAGCCTTAGAAGGCTTTCCCTGATCGTCAAAAGCAATCTTCACAGAAGGTCCCTTGCTTTCCACGGTGGAATCGGGCTGCTTTTCAGCTACCTCCTGAGCAATAAAGGTCATACGACGTGGTGTACCATAAACCTTCACCGCACCAAAGGGAATACGAGCTGCGGTCAGCTTCTCCTCAGCCAAGGTCTTGTACTGAGCTAAAATACCATCCATATATTGTGCCGGAATTTCTTCCGTACCTATTTCAAATAAAAGCTTTTCCATTATTTTACCCCTCCTTTAAGCATTGGGTACCCTAATTCTTCTCTTTGCTTAACATAAGCTGCCGCACACATTCTAGCCATATTACGTACTCTACCTATATAAGCGGTACGCTCACTAACGCTAATAGCGCCACGGGAATCCAAAAGATTAAAGGTATGGGAGCATTTCAAAACATAATCATAAGCAGGACGAACATTACCGGTAGCAATAATTCTCTGTGCCTCAGCTTCATATTTATTGAACAAATCAAAAAGTAAATTAGTATCTGCCAAATCAAAAGCATAACGAGACTGCTCTACCTCATTAGCATGAAAAACATCACCATAGGTTACGTCTCCTACCCACTGAATATCGTACACATTTTCCACACCTTGAATATACATAGCTAAACGCTCTAAGCCGTAGGTAATTTCTACTGCTTCCGGCTTAACTTCAATGCTTCCTTCCTGTTGGAAATAGGTGAACTGGGTAATTTCCATACCGTCCAGCCAAACCTCCCAGCCCATGCCCCAAGCACCGAGAGTAGGAGATTCCCAATTGTCCTCTACAAAGCGAATATCATGCTCCTGAGCATGAATACCTAGCTCAGCCAAGCTTTCCAAGTACAGCTCCTGAATATTTTCAGGAGAGGGCTGCATAATAAGCTGAAACTGATGATGCTGAAATAAACGGTTAGGATTGTCACCATAGCGACCATCAGCAGGACGTCTGGAGGGTTCTACATAGCACACATTCCAAGGTTCCGGTCCTAACACACGCAGAAAGGTGGAGGGATTCATAGTGCCTGCACCCTTTTCCACATCATAGGGCTGTGCCATAACACAGTTTTGCTTACCCCAAAAAGCTTGCAAATTTAAAATAATCGTTTGAAAATCCATTTTCTCTCCTCCTCAAATAAAAACTCCCATCTCTGTAACATAGATAGGAATAATCTATATTACAGGGACGGGAGTATATCTTCCGCGGTTCCACCCTGCTTGCTGCCAACTGCAGCCACTCTTAAATTGCGCTAGCTCCGGGATGCCAACCCCTTCATCGCTATAACAGAAAATATACCAAACCACAGCGACTTTGTCAAGCTACAATCTCCCTCTTTAAAATGATGGACGATTTACTACAGTAAATACTACAACTCTTGGTGAAGAATTGCGTCAGCCTAGGAAGGGAATACTTTTATGAAGGAGCAAGTATCGTGGCATACAGCGACTGATTAAAAGTGTTTCCTGACAACGGCTGACACAATTATCCGCCAAAGTCATATTTCACACACGACATAAAAATCGTTCAGCTTGTAAGAAATAGGTAATTTACTACAGTAAATACTACAACTCTTGGTGAAGAATTGCGTCAGCCTAGGAAG
>CAZTGQ010000295.1:0-1914 GCA_964613345.1 uncultured Acidaminococcales bacterium
TATACACTATTTTTATTCACATTAGGACCTAGAAGTGATATGATAAGGTGAAAAAAATAAAAAAGAATGTGAGCTAAAAATGATTAATAATTTTCTAACTAGTGCCTTATATGGCTTAAGTGGTTTTTTCTTCGCTATCTTTGCTTTACGCTACGGCGTTCGCGCTACGGACAAAATGAAAACTGTTTTTTATGATAAAGGCCTGAGTCTGCACTTTTTCTTGGCCTGTCTACCGTCTCTAATTTTCATGGTAGTAGCTCTAATCCTCTTTCCCATCCTTCTATACACCAGAACACCCATTGGCGGTTTCGTTTATTTAGCTACCTATATATTCTTCGGCATGAAGGTGAGACAAAGAAGATAACCTATCTGCACTTTACTTTTTTAGCTATTTATAGTAAAATAATTTAACTATTGATAGCATTTTGTAAATTTTATAATGCAGATATGAGGTGCAATATGAAAAATAAAAGCGGCTTTACCCTTATAGAATTAGTGGTAGTTGTTGCTGTATTAGGTATTTTAGCCGGCTTTGCTCTCATGCGTATTCAAGGTTCCATAGCTGCGGCCAAAGGAGCTAGAATTGTAGCTGACCTACGAAGCCTAGACAGTGCTATTGCTATTATGCAGGCTAGAGATAATGAAGTCATTACCCATTTAGATCATCTTGTTCCTAAAGAATTGGCAGCCTTACCTATACCCCCTACTGGGGACTTTTCCGTAACCACAAATTTAGGTGTCCAAAAGGACTATCGTGCCACAGAATACAGTGCGGATGCCTATACCTATGATATCGCCAGTGGCAGAGCTTTTTTTGCCGGTCACCCGGTAGAATATTACTTGGCGGGAGATGCAACTAATTTAAGTCTCAGTTTGAACAAAATCATCGCCACCTTTAAGGAGTATAAAAGCTTTGGTAAGCTTGATTCCTTCTCCCAGGGTAGTGGTACCACAGAAGCTCTTGCTGCCCTAAAGGCTCAGGGCATTGATCTTGCAGCACTGGGAGCCGTAAGCTGGAGCTACTACAACATCGGTAGCACCACTGGCACGGACAGATTTCTCTTTAGTGCGGTGGATATTAGCGGTCTAGCTGTAGGTACTATCGTGCCTATGATTCAATACAATCCTAACAACGGCAACTACAGCGTCTGGTACGGCAAGGTTACCGCTAACTCAGATTCTTCGGTAAATAACGGTGTAGCCTATAATATTTTACGCAACAGCACCGGCTATAAGCCCAGCACCGGTAGCTCAGAAAACAATAATCAAAGCTACGCCAGTGCTTTAAATTATTACCAAATAGTAGCTGCTGAGCTCGGCTACAAGTAAGCCCCAAGCCACAACCCACCGGTTGCGGCTTTTTCTTCATCCGGAAGCTTTCTTCGCCGACATAAAAATGGTACAATTAAACAATTACAGTTATCTATACAGAAAGGGAGTGAGCTTCTTGCGCTTTATCCATACCTCAGATTGGCATTTAGGACGTAGCTTTCATGGTCTCTCCCTTTTAGAGGACCAAGCCAGAATGCTTGATTATTTAATAACCCTCTGCCAAGAGAAAAAAATAGATGTACTCCTCATTGCCGGGGATATTTACGACCGAGCAGTTCCTCCCACCGAGGCAGTACGCCTGCTTAACAAAACCCTGGAAAAACTGGTTTTAGAATTACATATTCCGGTCATTCTTATTGCCGGCAATCATGACAATCCTGACCGTTTAAATTTTGGTCAGGCTCTTTTTGCCCAAAGTGGTCTCTATATTTATAGCACTCCCACCTGCACTTCTGAGCCTATTTGCCTTACAGATCAGTGGGGACCTGTTTACTTCGCCCCTCTAACCTACTGCGAGCCCTTAACTGCGTCCGAGCTTGCAGGAGAAAAAATCACCTCCCATCAAGAAGCTCTGGCTTGGCA
>CAZTGQ010000296.1:0-1862 GCA_964613345.1 uncultured Acidaminococcales bacterium
GGCTCCATATAGACTCAGAGCAAAAAGAAAGCCTGTTATAGTCATGAGTAGCAGAGAGGTTTTAAAAACTCTTTGCGCACCCAGTAAATCTTTTTCTGCCACTCTTTTAGCTACTAAAATGGAAATAGCAACCGGCACCCCAGCACCGGAAATAGAAATAAGAAAAAGATAAATAGGATAGGCTATTTGATAAATGCCAATACCCTCTCCACCTAACAAACGAGAAAGCAGAATACGGTTGACAGAGCCCAAAACCTTAACGGCCATGCCTGCTATGGTTAAAATCATAGCTCCCTGGAGAAATTTATTTTTCATCTCCCTACCCCCTTTCCCATTTTATTATTATACCATGGATTTAAGCGCCTTTTCCAGCCAAGCTAAGGGCTCCTCCTGCCAGCACTGTTTATGAGCCACAAGCTGAGTTGCTGCCACATTTTTAATTTGCACAAAGGGTACGTTGTCTCGTACCAGGGCAGTTAACGCTTCAGGAGCAGCCATACTATTTTCCCCAAAACGGATACGTATTTCCTTTTTACCTACAGAAATTCCTTCTATACCCAGTTCTCTGCACAGGGCCTTTAATACGGAAATACGCCAAAGAGTTATGACCTCCTCAGGGCATTGCCCAAAACGATCCATGATCTCATCCAAAAGGTCATCCTTTTCCTCGTAGGTCATTTCACCTAGTCGACGATAAAGCTCCAATTTATACCTAGGATTATCAATGTAGCTATCAGGAATATAAGCCTCCATATTCATTTCTAACACCGGCTCAGGTCTTACCTGTTGTTCTACGGTTTCCCCCCGTAAACTGCTAATTGTTTCCTCCAAAAGCTTACAATATGCGGCAAAGCCAATCCCAGCGATATGTCCATGCTGCTGTCTGCCCAAAATATTGCCAGCTCCTCTTATCTCTAAATCCCGCATAGCAATTTTAAAGCCTGCCCCCAGCTCCGTAAAATCTCTAATAGCCTGTAATCTTTTTGCTTTTTATATAGCAGATAAGCATAGGCTAGCTTAGAAGAACGCCCCACTCTGCCTCGCATTTGATACAGCTGAGAAAGGCCAAAATTCTCCGCACCTTGAATGATAATGGTATTGGCCCTAGAAACATCCAACCCATTTTCTACAATGGTGGTACAAAGAAGCAAATCATAATCCCCGTTATAAAAGCCGATCATGGCTTCCTCTAATTGGTCCTCGTTCATTTGTCCGTGAGCCACTCTAAGGCTTAATCCCGGAACTAACTGCCTAAGTCTATGGGCAATCGCCTCTAGGCCCTCCACCCTATTGTGGACATAGTAAATCTGTCCTCCACGCTTTAGCTCTCTAATAATAGCTTCTTTAATCATGCCCTCATCATATTCTGCTACATAGGTTTCCACTGGTAATCTGTCCTCAGGTGGGGACTCAATAACACTCATATCCCTACTCTTAACCAGGGCCATATGTAAGGTGCGTGGAATGGGCGTTGCAGACAGAGTAAGGATATCAATTCCCGTGGTCCACTTCTTTATTTTTTCCTTCTGTGCTACACCAAAGCGCTGCTCTTCATCTATGATTAAAAGTCCTAAATCCGGAAATTGTAAATCCGGCTGCAGAATTCTATGAGTACCTACAATAACGTCTACCTGCCCCTCAGCCAAGCGCTCTAAGGTAGCCTTCTGCTCCTTGGGAGATCTAAAACGGCTAAGCATTTCTACCTTCACCCCAAAGGGATTCATGCGCTGAGAAAAGGTCAGTAAATGCTGCTGCGCCAGCACCGTAGTAGGCGCTAAAACAGCCACCTGTTTACCATCCATTACTGCCTTAAAGGCAGCCCGCACCGCAACCTCTGTTTTGCCATAGCACACATCTCAGCA
>CAZTGQ010000297.1:0-1860 GCA_964613345.1 uncultured Acidaminococcales bacterium
CATTGAGTAGCTACAGTTTTCTTTCCCGGAATAAAAAGCCTAAGAGCTTCTCCTTGGCTACACATATAGTAATCTGCTAGCCACTTAGCAGTGGACAGCATTTCCTCATCAAACCAAGGCTCCGTTCCTAGGGCCTCCACAATATCCTTATATTCTTCCATCTCTTTAGGCTCTGCGGCCTCTATAATAAAGCCTTCCAAAAGCTGTCTGCCAAAGGGTACAAGAACTCGCCACCCCAAAGTTAAAAAATCTAACTGGGGCGGTATTCTATAAGTATATAGTTGAAAAATATTCTTCACGGGCAGATTTACTGCCACCTGCACATAATTCATAGCTTATCTCCGAATAATAATCTTCCACTTATACATTATACCCCAAACCCAGGAAATTTTGAACCTTTTAAATACAGAAACAGGCTTGCAGCAAGGAAGCTATCATACTTCTGCTACAAGCCTATTATTTTAAAGATGAGCTGCTTTTTTCAGTTGCTCTACCTTATCCAATCTTTCCCAGGGTAAATCCACATCCGTTCTGCCAAAATGTCCATAAGCAGCCGTTTGCTTGTAAATAGGACGGCGCAGGTCCAGCTCTCTAATAATTCCACTGGGAGTAAGGGTGAAATTATCTACGATAAGCTGGGCAATCTTTTCATCAGATAGCTTGCCGGTACCAAAGGTATCAACGGAAATAGACACCGGTTTAGCAACGCCAATAGCATAAGCTAGCTGAAGCTCGCAGCGATGCGCAATTCCTGCCGCTACAATATTTTTAGCAGCATAACGAGCAGCATAGGCAGCGCTTCTGTCCACCTTTGTAGGATCCTTACCGGAAAAACACCCACCGCCATGACGAGCCATGCCGCCATAGGTATCGACAATAATTTTTCTTCCGGTGAGACCTGAATCACCCTGAGGTCCACCAATAACAAAACGACCGGTAGGATTAATATAATACTTAGTATTTTCGTCCAGCATTTCTTCAGGTACCACAGGCTTAATCACCTGAGCAATAATATCCTGACGCAATACCTCCATATCCATATCCTTATGCTGAGTAGAAACAACAATGGCTTCTATCCGCTTAGGCACGCCATCTTCATATTCTATTGTAACCTGAGATTTACCATCAGGACGAAGATAGGGCAAGACCCCATCCTTTCTCACCTTAGTTAACTGTCTGGTAAGCTTATGGGCTAAAGCAATGGGCATGGGCATATATTCCGGTGTCTCATCGGAAGCATAACCAAACATCATGCCCTGGTCACCTGCGCCAATAAGCTCATCTTGAGCTTCCTGACCACCCTTAGCTTCCTTGGATTTATCCACACCCAGAGCAATATCACTGGATTGCTCGTCAAGGGAAAGTTGAACGCCGCAGGTGGATCCATCAAAGCCATATTTAGCACGATCATAGCCAATATCTAAAACCGTTTGTCTAGCAATTTTAGCAATATCCACATACCACTCGGTGCTAATCTCACCAACAATATGAATTTGTCCTGTAGCCACTAAGGTCTCACAGGCAACTCTGGCCATAGGATCCTTGGCTATAATGGCATCCAAGACTGCATCGGAAATCTGATCTGCAATTTTATCAGGATGTCCCTCTGTTACTGATTCTGAAGTAAATAATCTTTTCATTTTTTCCTCCTTAAAAATAAAAAATGCTCTCCAAATGAGAGCACGAAGCTATACGTATCTCTCATCTCACAATGTACATTGCAGGACTTAGCACCGTTTGGAAATCCAATGGTTGCTGTGGTTTCATCGGGCCATTCCCTCCACCACTCTTGATGAGCATATTTAGTTGACTGGATTATTATAGCTAATCTAAAAAGAAAATGCAAGAGTATCTTTTTTA
>CAZTGQ010000298.1:0-1824 GCA_964613345.1 uncultured Acidaminococcales bacterium
TGATCTTCCTGAGAGCAAGGAATGGTCGCCAACAGTAAGGCCACCTAGATTAAAGGGTAATACCAGAATGGGAGTTTTCGCCACTAGATCGCCTTTTAGACCTAATCCCTTAGGCTTGTCCTTAGTTAAGCTGGAAAAAATTGAGCTTAATACTAAAGAGGGACCGGTGCTTACAGTGTCAGGAGCGGACCTAATGAAGGGAACCGCTATTTTGGATATTAAGCCTTATTTACCCTATGTAGAGGCTCTACCTCTAGCTACAGGTGGCTTTGGAGCTGAAGTAAAGGATTATGCTCTGGAGGTGGATTTTCCCCAGGAGCTTTTAACTAAAGTGGATTTTAGTCAAAGAGAGGTCCTTTTGTCTATTTTAGCTCAAGACCCACGTCCCAGCTATCAAAACGACCCTACTAGAGAGTATGGGCTTTCCTTTGCCAACCTTAATATTAAATTTAAGGTGGAAGATGGCGTGCTAACCGTCTTGACGGTGGACAGCTACGCCTAGGAAAAAGGCTCCTGAGCAGGAAAGCTTTCTCTAATTACTTTGATTGCAGGAATTTTCTATTTGTTTTATAATGGCTAAATGAAGTGGAGGTGCTAGGGTGAAAAAGAAAATTATACTTATAATATGTTTATGCCTTGGCATAAATGGCTTTGCCCTGGCAGCTAGGGAAATAACTAATGATTTTACTACTGAGTACCGCAAGGTGGCTTTTACCACCCTGGCAGCAGCTACCTGTGCAGGCACTTATGTGCCCCAGGGGCAGGCTAGTGAATATAGTTTTTTAAAGCATTATGGCTTTAAAATAACCCCTTATTCTCAAACGGTAAAGGGTGTACAGCTCAACTTCATGGTAGCCACCAATTCTACTCCGGTTTCGGGACGACGTTTGGCAATTATTGCTTTTCGAGGGAGTCAAGGTAAGGATGATTGGAAAATAAACCTAAAAACTCATCAAGTGCCCTTTGGAGAAGGTGCTGTAGCAAAAAAAGAAGAACAGGATGTGCCTAAAGTTCACGCTGGTTTTGATGCCTACACCAAGGCCGCTCTCACCTGCAAAATAGATTTGGACGGAGATGGCATAACAGACGATTTAGCTGCTACCTTAAAAGAGCAGAGTGATTTAGATGTTTTACTCACAGGACACAGCCTAGGCGGTGCAGTAGCAACTCTTTATGGGGAGCACCTAGTGACTCAGGGAGTACCCAAGGAAAGGGTGCCTGTGATAACCTTTGGTGCACCGGCAGTGGGAAATAAAGCCTTTGCCGAGCTTTACGGGCCTAAAATTAATTTGCTGAGAATCGTGACAACCTATGATCCCGTGCCCGGAAGCTTACAAAGCTTCATTGGTGGTTATAAGCAATTCGGTAGTTTAGAAAGGTATGAGCTTTCCAGTATTTATGCAGACTTTCAGCATCCCATTTCTTTCTACTTGGATTTAGCCTTGAAAAATTACTACGATATAGTGGATGAGGGAACTGTGGCAGGAGTATTTCCTGAATTACCTAGCTCTCGTTATACTGAGGGAGTTCCTTTAGTTGCGCTGGCCCTTACGGCTATGGATAATCATGGAGATGGAAGGTTCGCACCGGATATTAAGAGGTTTACCTTAGAGGAATATTTAAACGTTTTACCTAGCTATACTATTTTGGCCGATGATATTGACAAGAATAAGGAAAATGTCAGCATTGCAACCCTTTTAACTCAGGCTAAAAGGCAAAAAGCGCAGTATTTAGTGGTTATGGATGTGGACCGGCATAGTATTGGCCAAAGTAATAGGTGGTATATTGGTGTCAGTCAGGTTATTTTCTCTGTGGCAGATGGTA
>CAZTGQ010000299.1:0-1783 GCA_964613345.1 uncultured Acidaminococcales bacterium
ACAGGCTGCTGTGGATAAGCAGCTCCCAATTTTAAATAAAATAGCGGATGCTATCTTTGAGCATCCGGAGCTGGGGCCAAGCGAGGTCATGGCCAGTGGTTTACTGACAGATTATCTGGAGGGTCAGGGCTTTACCCTTACTCGTGGACTAGCAGGCTTAGATACAGCTTTTAAAGCGGTATGGCATAATGGCGAAGGCGGTCCTAATATTGGTCTGATGTGTGAATACGATGCTCTGGCTAAAATTGGTCATGCCTGCGGTCATCATATGCAGGGACCATCTATTTTAGCTGCTGCTGTAGCTATGAAGGAATGCGCTGGACCAAGTCCCTTTACTCTCACGGTCTATGGAACACCGGGAGAAGAAAATATTAGCGGCAAGTATATTATGATTAAAAACGGCTGCGATTTTAGCGAATTGGATTTTGCCTTGATGATGCATGGAGGGCCTGCTACTCAGACGGATATTAAATGCTTAGCAGCTGTGAAGTATGAAGTGGAATTTAAGGGTAAGGCATCTCACGCAGCCTTGAAGCCCGAGGATGGTCGTAGCTCTTTGGATGCCATGCTATTGGCCTTTCACGGTATAGAGTGCTTGAGAGAGCATGTGAAGGATGATGTGAGAATGCATTATAATATTACAGATGCAGGTGGTACGCCTGCTAATGTAGTGCCTTCTCTTACTAAGGCTGATGTGTATCTTCGCGCTAATGAGACTGAATATCTGGAAACTGTGAAGGAGCGTTTTGTTAAGGTTCTCCAGGGAGCAGCCTTAATGACGGAGACGGTGTTAAATTATACCGTAGGTAAGCAATTAGATAATAAAATACCCAATTATACCTTGAATGATATTCTTATGGAAAATGCTAAGGCTTTAAAGGCACCCTGCTGTCGCCCTCCCAGAGAGAAAACAGGCTCTACGGACTTTGCTAATGTCATGCACCGCATACCGGGCTCCTGCATTAGAGTGGCCTTTGTGCCTGAGGGTACGGCTTCACATTCTGATGCTTATGTAGCAGCAGGGAAGTCTCCTGCCGCTTATAAGGCTATAGAAATGGGTGCAAAGATTATTGCTTGCGCAGTAGCGGATATTTTAGCTCGACCGGAATTATTAACACAAATTAAAGAAGAGTTTCAAGAACGCTTGGCTCAGGCGCAAAAGAGTATTTAAAATCAAGAGGAGGGAAGAATGCTGTCAGCAGTCTTCCCTCCTTTAGAATTTTAGGCTCTAGGGCAAAAGTCTATTATCCATGATGACTAAGATGTCGTTAACCAAAAGACGTGTATCTCCTGTAGGGACAAGGGACTCTCCTTGTCGCCTAACCATAATAACCAGTTGATCTCTCATAGCAATTTCAGCTAAGGTTTTGTTAACCCAGCGTGAATTTTCTTCCACCCTTTTTTCTGTGAGCTCCACATTTTGGCCCTCCTGGAGAGAGTGTCCACTCAGCACCAAGGTGTCCTCTGCTAGAAGCTCTAGCTGTCCCTTGGGGGCAAATCTTTGCTTGCCACGCAAAAGCAGGACCAGAAGTGTATTAGGCGGTAGAGAAAGAGAGCTAATGGTTTTGCCCACCCAAGGGTGATCTTGGGGAATGGTAAATTGAATGCACTCTAGAGGAGTTTCATCAATGAAGTCATTAAAGGTGTGGAGAACGTTAGTAGTGTCGTCAATCATATCAAGTCTTCTGGCTACCCAGGGCAAAAGAGCTCCTTGCAGCAGGATGGAACAGAGGACAATAAAAAAGACAATGTGAAATACATCAAGACTATTAGCAACTGGATT
>CAZTGQ010000300.1:0-1722 GCA_964613345.1 uncultured Acidaminococcales bacterium
CTTTTGTAGCTGCCGATAGCTAAGAAGTGCTCCCAAATGAGTATGGAAAGTAGCTACGTAGTCTTTCACTTGGTCAGCACCAACTTATAATCAGCACCCTCAGTGGTAACTTCTACCCTATAACCACTACTCTGAGCTAAGCGAGTAACATTCTCCTTAGCACAGGCTTCATCCACTAAAACCTCGATAATAGCAGGCGCACCATTCTTAATTTCCTTTTGCACCATAATAACCGGTGTGGGACAAACAAAGCCTCTTGCATCTATCATTTTATTTTTCCTCCTTAGGCATATGCATAAATGATATAAAGACTAAAGCCACTAGGCAAATACCAACAGCGATTTGACCTGTAGGACTAATTCCTCCTACCTTTAACACACCATTTTTCAAAGCATCAGGACTGCCTGCTAAGCCAAAATTATGTGCCAAGGCAGCTCCGGCAATCATGCCAAAAACAGTTACAGCACTATCGCCATTACCTGTGCCTGCCAAAATAAGCTGACGAAGTGGGCAGCCACCTAAAAGCACGGACCCCCAACCTACAATCACCATGCCTAAAAAATTCCAAATAGTGGCGCTATGAGCAATAGGTTGTGCTACAAAGCTAAAGCGAAAGCTTCCTAGGGCAAAATTTCCCACCAAAATTGTTAAGAAAATGGCCACAAAACCATAAAGCAATTTAAAATCCCGAAAAATCATGACGTCACGAATACCGCCCACCATACACAATCTAGCTCTCTGAGCTAGAGCACCGATAATTACAGCCACACCTAAAGCAATAAGCGTGGGAGCATGCATGGAACCGGGACCTGCCTTACTCATTTTGAAAAGCATGGGTGCTACTAAAAATAAAAGGAAAAGACCAGTAAGCACAAGGGGCAGCATGGATCCCTCTAAGGGAGTGCTGTCGTAAGCTCTCTTTAAGGAGAAGCCCTTGCCTAAAACGAAAACGCCAATGCCAATACCCACAATAAAACCAAAAAGACCCATGATGGCGCTACCGTCTCCGCCGCCTAAACGAATAACCATGCGCAAAGGACAACCTAAAAAGACTAAGGCACCAATCATAACCAAAGCGCCTAGCACAAACCGTACGGCAGGAGCAGAGCCACTTTTAGCTCTATATTCCTTTCCTGCCAGAGACATAATAAAGGAGCCTAGCACTAGTCCCACAATTTCCGGACGCACATACTGTACTGCCGCTGCTCCATGAAGTCCTAGGGCACCTGCAATATCTCGCTCAAAGCAGGCAATGCAAAATCCCATGTTAACAGGATTTCCCAGCAAGGTCAGCACCAAAGCAGCTAGACCTACAGCCACACCGGAGGCAACTACAAACCAATTCACACTTTTCATTTAACTACTCCTCTCCTTCTGCAACTTTTTGTTACCTTTATTGTAACAAGAAAGAAAAGAGCTTTACCAATAGTTGTTATGTATAAACATCATCCTTTATTACTAAATTTTATACTGAAATTTGTACTCTCCCGGTAAGGCCTAAGGTATAATAGAAGAAAGAAAACTATGACTATTTATTTCCGGAGGACTTATGAAGCAAATATACTTTGATCAAGCAGCCACTTCCTTCCCCAAAGCTCCCGGCGTAGGGCAGACTATGGCGGATTATTTAACCACTAACGGCGCTAACGTCAATAGGGGCAGCTATGCCCAAGCCTCTATGGCAGCCCTAACAGTTTTAGAAGCAAGAGAAAGATTAGCTCA
>CAZTGQ010000301.1:0-1713 GCA_964613345.1 uncultured Acidaminococcales bacterium
GAAGATAAGGTGATTTAGTACTGCAAAAAATACCCACCACTAAATATAGTGGTGGGTATTTTTATGGTGTTTTGATAAGCTCTCATTTTCTTGAGTATGCTCAATTATACGCTTAATTTCGCAAAAATAAGCAAATTTCGCTGTTTTCCTTGCAACTCCTCAAAACTCCTCAATTTTCCTCAATTTTCATCTTGCACATTCTGAAAAATAGAGTATAATGAACTACAGTAAAAAAATAGATTATTATAGCTATGAACCTGATTCAAGGAGGATACCCATGACAAAAATAACCCCATTTCAGCTGTCTGAGGGAGCAGTAAAAGCCTTAGCAGCAAATTTTGAAACACCCTTGTTAGTTTTATCATTGGAGCAAGTGGAGAAAAACTATAAATTTTTGCAAAGACATTTGCCACAAGTAAAAATACACTATGCCATGAAGGCTAATCCTGATGTAAGAATTTTAGAGTGCTTAAGTGAATTAGGTTCCTGCTTTGATGTAGCCAGTGATGGAGAGATTCGTACTCTCAGTGAATTGGGTATAGCCGGAGAGAAATTAATTTATGCGAATCCTATTAAAACTAGGGGTGGCTTTAGAGCCTGTCGTGATGCTAAGGTGTCCAGAATGACCTTTGACAGTGTTACGGAGATAGAAAAAATTGCTCAGGAATGTCCCGGGGCTACGGTCTTGCTCCGTTTGCGTATTGATAATGCTAAGGCTCATGTAGATTTAAATAAAAAATTTGGTGCTCCTAAGGATAAGGCTTTAGCACTGCTTCATGCAGCTAAAGAGGCGGGCCTTAGGGCTGAGGGTATTGCCTTTCATGTAGGTAGTCAAACAGTGGTAGCAGATCCGTATTTAGAAGCCTTGGATCTGGTCAGAGAGCTTTTTGCCCTAGGCAGAGCAGAGGGCCTAAAGCTGCACATAGTAGATATTGGAGGAGGATTTCCTGTTCCGGCTCCCGGTGTGCACTTTAATCTCAGTACAATGCTAAAGCAAATTAATGCTCGTCTTACTGAGGATTTTGCAGACTGTGATATTTGGGCGGAACCAGGTCGCTATCTTTGTGGTACGGCTATGAATTTAATCACCAGTGTTATTGGTGTGAATGAAAGAAATGGCCAGGTATGGTACTTTTTAGACGATGGTATTTATGGTTCTTTTTCCGGTGTAATTTTCGACCAGTGGGATTACAAACTGATCAGCTTCAAAAAAGCCGTTAAAAAGCATCAAGCTACCTTTGCCGGTCCTAGCTGCGATTCTCTGGATATTATGTTCAGAGGCAAGCTTACAGTGCCCTTGGAAGTAGGAGACTTGCTTCTGGTGCCTTCCTGTGGAGCCTATACCTCTGCCTCAGCTACTACCTTTAACGGTTTTCATAAGGCCCAAATTGTTATTTGGGAAGAGGTCAGAGTGGAATTGGAAAGAGCGGGAGCATTAGCAAAAGCTGTCTAAATAGAAAATTTTAAAGAGCCGGGTATTTTGCCGGCTCTTTTTTTATCGGGAAAAGAGGTCCAAATGTTCACTATTGCCATTTGCTCCGGATTCGAGGAGACACGAAAAACACTTAAGTACTATTTGGAAAGTCTAGAGGCAGAGGGCTTAAGGTTAAGAATTAGTAATTTTAAGCACGGGTTTGCCCTAAAGGAGCATTATAGCAAGCAGAAAACACGATTTGACTTGATTATTACAGGAATGAAACTGCCGGGCTGTGA
>CAZTGQ010000302.1:0-1663 GCA_964613345.1 uncultured Acidaminococcales bacterium
AGCTTCTAGGTTGCCAATAACGGTCTTACAAGCAGGTAGAACAGATAATTCAGAAACATTACCGCTGGATACCAAGGCATTTAATTTCGTGTCCAAGGTTACTAGTGGTTGGGAGAAGCCATCACGGCCGGTACATTCGTTGGAAATGCCAACTACAGGAATACCTGCATCTTCCAAAATAACCTGACAGCGAACGTAGTCAGCATCAGGATTACCATAGCCCTCTTCTGTAACAATGGCGTAATCCACACCTAGATTTTTAGCTATGCTGCGAACCATAATAGCAGCACGTTCTTTTTGCTCCAAGGCTACGTTTAACATGGACATAATAACGCCCACAAAATTTAAACTCTTACCATCTTCAGCAAAAAGCTCCTTAATGGTGGGGAAATTCTGCATTTCGTAGGTGGACCACTTAGAGGAAGCTGGCATGAAGGAGCCTGAAATCATGGCTCCATCCAAAACCTCCGTAGGACTCACAAAGGTAGGTAGAAACTTATTCATATCCCAGCCATACCACAAATCATTATAGCCTAAGGCTTCCATCTGAGATTGAGGCTGCAAAACAATGGCTACATTAGGAAGACCGTTATTTTTAGCTGCCTTAGCGGCCAAGGGTTCAAAATTATATTCTTCCGTTTCCTCAGCAGCTACATCCTTAGCTATTTTGCCAAGATACTCAGCAAAACGATGGCCTGCCCATCTGAGAGCATGGTTACACTTTTGTTGTTCATGGCGCTCAAATTCTTCATCGGTATCACCAACTAAGCAAATATTGATGAGCTTGGACCAATAGGTGTGCTTTGCACCCTCTCCGCCCATATCAATAACACCGTCACCAAAAGAACCCCAAACCTTACCAACCACGGTTACGCAGCAGCCCTTCAAGGCTTTTAGCTCACCATCACCGGCAGGAACTACCTCATCAGTAACGCCTGGGAAGAGAGTACGTCCATCCATACGGCAGCGTGGTTCAATAGTTTCAATTACAGGAGCAATACGAGTGTCGTCGCCTGGATTAGCCACAACAATATCTAATTCTGTAATGTGATCATCAGCTTCCTTTAAATAGGTAAGGGCTGCATTCTTATCAATAGTAAGCTCGCCGTCAGCAAAAGCATTCTTAGTGCCTAGGGTAACTTTTTTAACAGTAATATTACCAATTGTTAATTTCATACTCAAGCTCCTTTCTCTCCTTTTATCATGTTTAGTGGGGACTGAACATTTTAAGGTTAGTTCTTTCACTTTCCTAATCTAACTGGTTCGTATAGCCAGCTTTTTATGTCGTAACCGTCCTTCTCTCCACCCATCCTTTCTTTCTCTCAGCTAAGCGTATGTGCGACCTGTCCAAGCCCTTTACTACCCATTTTACGTTAAATAATCACGATTAGTAAAAAGCTAACAGGATACCCTCTACTCTAAGAAAAATTGTACGGGAAAGAGAGACGGCATTAACACGAAGTCACACCGTCTCTATAATCTCAGTACTTACAGTACTGATCTCTGATAGATTTCATTTCATTACAAATGTCGTCAACATCTAAAACCATTTCCATCATACTGATTTGATCTTCATAAACCTGAGCATCAAATTCAGCCTTAACCTCTGGTTCACATACATGATAAACTGCGAGTCCTAACTGGACTCCTGTCAATGGACCTG
>CAZTGQ010000303.1:0-1646 GCA_964613345.1 uncultured Acidaminococcales bacterium
AATGGAGGACCTGCAGAATAATACAGCTTTTTCTAAAGTGGTCTTTTTTACCATGAAAGAGGGTAAGATGTATCTATCGGACCAAATTTTAGAAAGCTAGGACTAAATTTTGCTTTTAATTCTAAAAGAACTTCTTTAAATGTTACAATTAGTAATAAAACTCTTTACTATTGCCACGATTGTGTTATTATATGTGTATAAGATAGACACCTAGGGTGTTTTTAACGGTGGTCGTGGACTAGAGGTGGTTAAGTTTTATGAAAAGAAGACGATATACATATGGAGGTATTTTTCTTCTAGCCTTTCTTATTTGCGTGTTAATTGTAGATTGGGATGTGCAAAGAAACGGAGAAATTGCTAAACATAATTTAAATAGCTTACTGGTAAATCAGCAGGTTCAGCTTACTAATGAGGTTTCCAATACTATTAATCAGGTCTATTTGTTGCGTTCTATTGTTCTCGGTAGCAATGGTAAGCCGGAGCATTTAGCAGCCTATGGAGATTTTTTGTATAGTAAACCTAGAACTCTCAGAAATGTTCTTTTAGCTAAAAATGGTAAGGTTAATTCCATATATCCCTTGCAGGGTAATGAGGCGGCTTTAGGCTTGAATCTTTTAGGTAGTGATAATGCCAGTAGTGCCGAGGCCATAAGTGCCAGAAATAGTGGGGAAATAGTTTTAACAGGGCCCTTTAAGCTCATGCAGGGTGGTCAAGCTCTTTCGGCAAGACTAGCGGTATATGTTCCCGGAGAAAAGGGAGAAATCACTTATTGGGGATTGGTTTCCGTGACCATGGATTATCCTAAGGTTTTTGCTGACAAAGCGCTGGATTATCTTAAGCGCAATAATTATGCTTATAGATTATCTAAAAAAGAGGGCGCCAACCTAATTCCCCTTTTAAGTAACCAACAGGAAAAATTAGTGGAGCCTGAGGGTGTAACCTTTAATTTTTATAATATGACTTTTTTCTTAGAAGCGGCACCCATACATGGTTGGTATGACTATAATAGGTTAAAATGGGGAGGCTTTGCTTCCTTTGTTATCGCTTTTTTAATCAGCTATACCTTAGGCAGTATGATGGAACGTAGTACTAGCTGGCAAGAAAAGGCAAGAAGAGATCCCTTAACGGGTCTATATAATAGAAGTGCTGCTTTTTACTTCATTAATCAGCTCCTAGCTTCTCCTGTTTTTGAAAAGGGTGCTTTTATTATTTTAGATATGGATGACTTTAAAACAGTCAATGATGTTTATGGACATCAAATTGGTGATAAACTGCTTTCCGACTTTGCTAAAACATTAAAGGAAAATTGTAGGGAAAGTGATATCATAGGTCGTTTAGGCGGGGATGAATTTATTGTCTTTATGGCATTTAACAGCAGCGATGATTTCTTGCAGCCGAAATTGGAACGTCTTTATGCAGCCTTGAAAAACAAAATTGAGTATCAAGGTAAGAGTATGGTGGTGACCAGCAGCATGGGTGTGTCTCTTACGGAAAAGGCGGGTAAGGATGTGAAGGAGCTTTATAGGAAGGCTGATGAAGCTCTTTATAAAGCGAAGGAATCAGATAAACAAGACATTCATTACGCAGAATAAAAAAGGGGCTGTAACACAATGAACCCCTAGAAAAAATCGCCAGAAGCACTAATC
>CAZTGQ010000304.1:0-1642 GCA_964613345.1 uncultured Acidaminococcales bacterium
AAAATTGGCGTACGCTTTAGAAGTAGACAGGGTACATACTCCTAAAACAAAAACAAAAAGAAAGCTAAAAATCACCCGTCTTAAAATAAAAACCACGTCCTCTCGATTGTTTAAGTCTACGAAGTTAGCTGCCGGATTCGGGTCGAGATACCCTATTCTTACGAAATTCACCCCACGATGGTTCCCCCGCTCTTGTCACCAAGATTAGACTTTCCTTACTTAAAAACAGCTTTATTATAACAATTCTACCTATTTTTGTCTATCTGTTCACGAAATGTTCACTAATTACATACAAGGGTCTTTGCTTGACCTCTTCAAAGATTCGGCCCACATACTCCCCCACAATGCCGATGCCTACTAGCTGTATGCCGCCTAAAAACAGCACACTGGCTGCCAGAGTGGTCCAACCAGGTACAGCATCTTGAATAATATACTTTACATAGATAACATGAAGTAAAAGGGCAAAGCTGCCTAAGCCAAAAATAACCCCCACATATAAGGCCCACCGAAGTGGAACCTTAGAAAAGGCAGTAATGCCATCTAAAGCAAAGTGTAACATTTTATGCAGATTAAATTTGGACTTACCGGCAAATCTTGGTGGTGCTACAAATTCCAAGGAAGTGACCTTAAAGCCTATATTATTAATCAAGCCTCTGATGAAGCGAGCTCTTTCCCGGTAAAGTCTAAAGGTTTCTACTGCTTTTTTATCCACTAAACGAAAATCTGAGCCTCCCGGCGTAATATGCACGTCGGAAAGAGCATTTATAACCTTATAGTAACAGGAGGAAGTGATATTTTTCAGAAAAGAAGCATCCTCAGTGGATTTTCTAATGGTTTGAACTATATCATAGCCCTCTTCCCATAGCTTAACCAAATCCACAATTAGCTCCGGTGGATGCTGCAAATCTCCATCCATGGTAATAACCGCATCTCCCTGAGCTTGATCCATACCACAGGTCAGAGCTAGCTGATGGCCAAAATTGCGTGAAAAAATATACCCCTGAACGTGAGCATCTTGATCTACTAGCTGCTTTACACATTGAGGGGTGGCATCCTTAGAGCCATCATCAACAAAAATGATCTCATAGGCATAGGGTAGCGTTTTAAGTACAGCGGTAACCCTTTTATATAGTTCCTGTATATTATCCTGCTCGTTAAAAATCGGTACAACAATAGAAATTAATTTTGTCATAGCTTCTCCGCTTTACGTCTAAAGCGCCTGGGCCAAGATATCCTTATCCTGAACACCAATAAAGCGCTTGGTCTCCACCCCATCCTTAAAGACAATGAGGGTAGGTATACTTACAATTTTAAATTGTCTTGCTAAATCCTCCATTTGATCCACATCTACTTTGAGAATAACTCCCTTGTCCTCGTCCTTAGCCAATTCCTCTAAAATAGGGCCTTGGCTTTTACAAGGTCCGCACCAGGTAGCCCAAAAGTCCACCAAAACTACAGAGCTTGCTTGTATTACTTTAGTAAAATCAGAGGTATTGCCTAGTTGCATAATTTGCATATTAACAACCTCCTTCAATTTAAGATGTGAGTGCTCATTAAGCCGAGTTCTGTCGTGGATAATCATTTATCTACTTCTTCAGTTACCTGAAGACTCTAGCAACCGTACCCGGAAGGTTCAGCGGGC
>CAZTGQ010000305.1:0-1589 GCA_964613345.1 uncultured Acidaminococcales bacterium
ACTATCGAGGATAATGCTTTTGTCGGTTGTAATAGCAATTTGGTAGCACCGGTAACTGTAGGCAAGGGCTCCTATGTAGCAGCTGGTTCTACTATTACCAAGGACGTGCCTGCCAATGGTTTAGGGGTAGGTAGAGGGCGCCAGGTGAATATTGAAAACTGGGCGGAGAGCTATCGAAAAAAATAAGGTTGTCACAAAGGACTGAGAGTTGTATACTTGCTATATGCAAAGTTTAAAAAGTGGGGGTAAAACCATGTTGGAGCAAAAAGCAGATAAAGCAATGCGAATTTTTTCCGGTAATGCCAATCCTGATTTAGCACGTGAGATTGCAGCCTATTTAGGTACAAATGTAGGTGATGCTGTTATTAATCGTTTTAATAACGGCGAGGTTCAGGTGATGATTAATGAAAGCGTTAGAGGTAAGGACATTTTTATTGTTCAACCTACCTGTGGACCTACTGTGAATGACAATATTATGGAATTGCTTATTATGGCTGATGCTTTCCGTCGTGCCAGTGCTAAGCATATTACGGCAGTGGTACCGTTTTACGGTTATGCGCGCCAGGACAGAAAGGCTAGAGGCAGAGAACCCATTACGGCAAAGCTAATGGCAGATTTGATGACTTCAGCCGGTATTACCAGATTAGTGACCATTGATTTACATGCTGCTCAAATCCAAGGATTTTTCAATATTCCTGTGGATCATATGCCCGGCGGTCCTATTTTGGCTGATTACATGAAAGAGAAGAACATTCCTCCCTCTGAGATGATTGTTGTTTCTCCTGATTTAGGAGGAGTTAGTCGTGCCAGAGCTATTGCCACTCGCTTAAACTGTGGCATCGCTATTATTGATAAACGCCGCCCTGAACCAGGTGTAGCAGAGGTTATGAACCTTATTGGTAATGTTGAGGATAAGGTTGCTATCATGGTGGACGATATTGTAGATACGGCAGGCTCCTTAACTGAAGGCGCTAAGGCCTTAAAGAAGTTCGGGGCCAGAGATATTTATGCCTGTGTTACTCATCCTATTCTTACGGACCCTGCTTTGACTCGTATTACGCAATCAGAGATTAAGGAATTAATTGTTACCAATACCATTCCTTTAGCTCCTGCTAAAAAGCATCCTAAGATTAAGGTTCTGTCCGTAGCACCAATTTTGGCAGAAACCATTTTGCGTATCTATAAAGAATTATCAGTTAGCCAATTATTTGAAGACTAGAAATATCATCAGAAATGTTACTTTCTCTGTCAGGCAAGAGTGCTATCTACTCTTACGCACAGGGCAGTAGGATTTCTGATTTTTTTTTGAAACGAAGGAGACATTATGAAATTAATTGTAGGCTTAGGTAATATAGGCAGAGAATATGTGGGCACCAGACATAATGTTGGTTTTATGGTTGCTGATGCTATCGCCCAAAGGTGGCAGGAAAATACCTGGAAAACAGCGGATAATGCTCTATATGTGGAGCATCGCTGCCCAGAAAAGGTTTTACTCATTAAACCAACCACCTTTATGAATTTAAGTGGCCTAGCTGTGGCAGATTTTGTTAATTTTTATCATCTTCAGCCCGAGGATGTGCTAGTGGTGC
>CAZTGQ010000306.1:0-1570 GCA_964613345.1 uncultured Acidaminococcales bacterium
AAAAGTCCCTCTAAAATTTCCCTCCGACGATTTCCTGTCACACTACCGGTTAAAAGTCCCACCCTGATGCCGCATGGCTCTAAGAGCTTAGATAACGCTGCATAGTGCTGCCCTGCCAAAATTTCTGTAGGCACCATAATGCATCCCTGATAACCATTTTCTGCCGCCTTAGCTAAGGCAAGTGCGGCCACTGCAGTTTTACCACTACCTACATCTCCCTGTAAAAGTCTATGCATAGGTTCTTCCTGTTGCATATCTAAGGAAATATCCTGCCAGGCCTTATTTTGAGCAGCTGTTAAGGTAAAGCCTAAATTGCGCCTGGCTTCTGCCACTAATACGCCGTCTGCAGCCATTTTAATACCACTTTTAGCTTTTTTTAGCTTGGAGCGATAGTACAAAAGACCACATTGGAGCAAAAAAAGCTCTTCAAAAATAAAACGCTTTTGAGCCAAAGCCAAAAGTGCAAAGCTTTGAGGAAAATGAATATTTTCTAAGGCCTTAAGACGGGGCAAAAGTCCCTTGCCCTCCACCACATTTAAGGGCAAGGACTCCGGCAATTCCTCCTGAGCTAGAGCCAGAGCCTGCTTAACTGCGGCCCGGACCTGATTTTGAGTTAAATTACCTGCAAGACTATAAACCGGTAAAATACCTGGAGCACCTTGGCTTTGCTGATGACTAATAGTAGCGCTCATAACGCTTTTAGCACCTCTACCTGGTCCCACCTTACCAGCGACTAATATTTCCTCTCCCACCTCATAGGCTTTCAATTGAAATCTTTGGTGGGCAAAAAGGTAAATATCGGCAAAGGCAGTACCATCCTCTACTGTAATGGTAGCAAAGCTTCTGCCTCTCCCACTTCTTTTAGTCAGCATCCGCACAATTTTGCCGGTAAAAATCTGCATTTTACCGGCAGTACTAAGCTCACGTATAGTCCTAAGCTTAGAGTAGTCCATATAGGAGCCCTGCCTAGGAAAGGCGTTTAAAAGGTCACCAATAGTAAAGATATTTAATTTAGCGAAATCCTCAGCCTTCTTTACGCCTATACCCTTTAAGGCAGTGAGAGGTTTTTTCCACCACATATACTATCCTTTCTAGAAAAAACACTTGCATTTTTCTTATCCATTGTGTTAAAATACTTACATTGACATGAAATTAAGCGTTGCCACGTAGCACGAAGGAGGTGGAACCATGGCATGTGTTTGTGAGATTTGCAACAAAGGTGAATTAGCTGGTAATAACGTCAGCCATTCCAATAGACACGTAAAGCGTTCTTGGAAGCCTAATATTCAAAAGGTTAAGGCCGTTGTAGAAGGCGAAGTTAAAAGCGTTAACGTTTGTACTCGTTGCTTACGTTCCGGTAAAGTTACCCGTGCTATCTAAGCATAAAACTTGCAAAGATCAGATGCTTGCATCTGGTCTTTTTTTGCGCCTATTTTGACAGCTTGCTATTAAGGTTATATGGCTTTATTTAACTTTTGACAGTTTAGTTTTACGGCTACTTGGCTTTATTTTCGGGCTGGTCAAAGAATTTTAATTTACTTGAAAAAAACCTACTCGGCCAACTCGCCTT
>CAZTGQ010000307.1:0-1567 GCA_964613345.1 uncultured Acidaminococcales bacterium
TTTCTCCCAATCCTCCGGGACTCATAGCCAGAAAAGCGGTAATTAAGCTAAAGCTATAATAGTCAGAAAGCACATGAGCAAAGCCTATGCTCACTACTAGCATTAAAGCAATACCGGCAAAACAGCCAGGTAAGGTTTTCACTAGCTCCTTTAGCTTCTGAGTATCCAGTCCTGTACCTACATACATCCCTACATTTAGTTGAGCAACAGCCAAGAGCCAGCTGGGAGGTGAATTTAATTTACCAAAGTACAGAGCCACCAAAGCAGCCACGAAAATCGGTCCCATCAAATAAGGCGTGGCTATCTTTAGCTTGGCAAAAAGTATTCCACCTAGAAAAACCACCGGCAATAACAGCCAAAAGGAAAGGCCATCGTGCACAGCCAAGGTGCCTGTACTACCGGTCATTTCTGCACCTAGCATTTGCACCACCAAAATAGGTACACTAACAACAATTGCTATGAGCCTTAGACTTTGATACACAGTTACAATATTAGCATCTACCCTCTTATCCTCATCTATCATGGTGGTCATTTGCGTAAACCCGCCTGGCATGACACCCATAAGAGCGGAGTGAAAGTCTAAATGCTCATATTTATCCATGCAGATAGCAATAACAATAGCTACTAAAATAGCTACGACTGTTGCTCCCACTATGCCCGGCCATTGTCTTAAGGTTTCCCTAAGCACATCCACCGTGACATAACGCCCTGTACCATAGCCTATTACAACCAAAGCATAATTACGCCACTGGCTTTTCCAGCGAGGATGGCTGCCCGGCAGGAATTGGAGTATCAGTGCACCTAAAATTCCCCCTAAGGTCCAAGGAATAGGTATATGTAATTTTTGCAAAATCGCCCCTAAAATTACGGACAAGCCAATTAAATAAATTCGCCCCACACTACTTATCCCCTTACATATTATCCTTTGGCAAATAGCTCATCAGTCTATTAATTAAGTCCCGTCTCATGGTATGAGCGGTAGAAGTATAGGCAATAACCCTTTCCTTAGGCAAGCCTAAAGCTTCTCTAAACAACTTCTCCTGCGCCATAACAGCACTTTTAGAAAGCTTATCTGATTTAGTCAGCACTACTATGGTAGGACAGCCTATAGAAATGAGCCACTGATGGCACTCAATATCACTTTCCATGGGCTTATGTCTAATATCCATAAGCTGGCAAACCAACTGTAATCTTTCGGAATTCTCCAGATACTTACAAATAAAAGCTGACCACTGTTCCTTATTATCCTTAGCGGTACGAGCAAAACCATAGCCTGGCAAATCCACTGCATAGAATTGCTCCCTGAAAACCTGCTCATCAACAGTAGCCTTGGCTGCAAACTCATAGAAATTAATGGTTTGGGTTTTTCCCGGAGAGCTACTTACCCTAGCTAGGCCCTTATGTCTAGCCAGGGAATTAAGTAGAGAGGACTTCCCCACATTACTACGTCCAATAAAAGCAATCTCCGGTAAAGCATTGGTAGGATATTGAGCTGCTTTAACCGCAGAAGCTATGTACTTACCGGAAATAATATCCCATTGTATATCCGTCATTTTATTCCTCCAAA
>CAZTGQ010000308.1:0-1549 GCA_964613345.1 uncultured Acidaminococcales bacterium
ACATGGCTGTGCTCCTCTAGCTGCTGCTGCCCTAGGCAGAGCTGCTACAGGTGCACTGCTTTTGTCTGCTACCATGAAGGAGGATGAAAGAATTACCCTGCGTTTTGAGGGTAATGGGCCCTTGGGTAGAATTATTGCCGATGCTAAGGGTAATAAGGTAAGAGGTTATGTAGCCAATCCCTTGGTGGAATTACCGGCGAAAAATGGTAAGCTGGACGTGGGCGGCGGTGTAGGTGAAGGAAATATCATTGTAACCCGCTATGCGCAGCATGCTGAACCCTTTAATGGGTATTGCCAACTAAAAAATGGTGAAATCGCTACAGATTTAGCCCAATATTTGTACCAATCAGAGCAAACTCCCTCTACAGTAGCCCTGGGCGTTTTAGTTAATAAAAATACCTCTGTACAGGTAGCGGGAGGTTACTTTGTGCAGCCCATGCCTGGAGCTAGCGAGGATGTTTTAAAACAGCTGGAGGATAATATTATGACTCTGCCCTATGTCACAGCGCTGATGAATGCAGGGTTTACCCCTGAGGAAATCATAGGTAAAATTGGCAATGGGCTAGAGGTTAGTATTAAGGAAGCTGTGGAAGTAGGTCAACAGTGTTCCTGCACTAAGGATAAGGTGGTGGGCATGCTCATGGCTCTACCTTTAATGGACTTTACGGATGTGGCGGCAGCTGCTGTAACGGAAATACATTGTGATTTCTGTAATAAGACTTATAAGTTTACCTCTGAAGAGCTTTGGGAGTTAAAGCATAAAAAAGATAGAGAAAACTCTTGACTAAACGAACAACTGTTTGTACAATAGGTGTAGATAGAATTTACGAGAGGTTGGAGGAATTATTATGGATATGGACAAGAGCAAAGCTCTAGATGCTGCTGTGAAGCAAATAGAAAAGGATTTTGGTAAAGGCTCCATCATGAAGCTGGGAGAAGCAGGGGCTAAAATGAATGTGGAAACTATTCCTACAGGAGCACTTTCTTTAGATATTGCTCTTGGAGTTGGTGGTATTCCCAGAGGTAGGGTGATTGAGATTTACGGCCCTGAATCCTCCGGTAAAACAACTGTAGCTCTTCATATGATAGCCGAAGCACAGAAAATGGGTGGCTACGCAGCCTTTATAGATGCGGAGCATGCTTTGGATCCTGAATATGCCAAGCACTTGGGCGTGAATATTGACGATCTCTTGATTTCTCAGCCGGATACAGGCGAGCAAGCCTTAGAAATTTGTGATGCTCTAGTGCGTAGCGGGGCCATTGATATTATCGTCATTGACTCTGTGGCAGCCTTAGTACCAAAGGCGGAAATTGAGGGAGAAATGGGTGATGCCCATGTAGGCTTACAAGCCCGTTTAATGAGCCAGGCTTTGAGAAAGCTAACCGGTATTATAGCTAAATCCAAAACCTCCACTGTTTTTATCAACCAGATCAGAGAAAAGGTGGGCGTTATGTTCGGCAGTCCGGAGGTAACTACCGGTGGTAGAGCCTTAAAATTCTACGCTACTGTGCGTATGGATGTTAGACGTATCGAAACCTTGAAAAATGG
>CAZTGQ010000309.1:0-1543 GCA_964613345.1 uncultured Acidaminococcales bacterium
TATTTATAAGGCGCAGCAAAATAGTGCCTATGAAAGACAACAGCAGGAGGTAGCACAGCTAGAGGATTTTATTGCCAGAAATAAGGCTAGAATATCTACTACTGGCAGAGCCAAGAGCCGTCAAAAGAAGCTAGAAAAAATGGAATTAATAGAAAAGCCGCAAGAAAAAATTCGTCCTCATTTTAAATTTAGAGAGGCTCGTACACCAAGTCGTTTCTTGGTGGAAGCTAAGGATTTAGTCTTGGGCTACGATACCCCCTTGACTAAACCGGTTTCTTTTAACCTAGAAAGGGGTAAGAAGGTAGCTATTAAGGGAGTCAATGGACTAGGTAAGACTACCCTCTTAAAAACTATTCTAGGCCTATTGCCGGCTTTATCCGGCACCTTGGAAATGGGGGAATTCTTAGAGCCGGGCTATTTTGAACAGGAAGAACGAGCCAAAAATGAGAATACAGCTTTAGAAGAGGTGTGGGCTGCGTATCCTGGTATGTCCAATTCTGAGGTGAGAGGAGCACTAGCTACCTGTGGCCTCACCAGTGAGCATATTACCACTAAGGTTTTTGCCTTGTCAGGCGGGGAGGCAGCTAAGGTCCGTCTTTGTAAGGTAATGCTGAAAAACGTAAACTGGCTGGTTTTGGATGAGCCAACGAACCATTTGGATGTCATGGCCAAGGAAGAGCTTAAGCAAGCACTTATTAATTTCAAGGGTAGTATTTTATTGGTTTCTCACGATCCAGAATTTTATCAGGATTGGGTGGATGAGATTCTGAACATTGAGGATTGGACTACAAAAATTATTTAGGGGGTGCGGTATGTTCAGTGGCAGTTTAAAGGAAATAGAGAAGATTTTACCTCATATTCAGGGTAATTTAGCTAAAGCTTTTACTCTTATGGAAGAAATTGATTTTACCACCTACGCTGATGGTGTTTATGAATTGGCAGGAGATACAATTGTAGCTAGGATTAGTAGCTATGCTACAGAACCAGCGGAAAAAAGAGGCTGGGAAAAGCATGATCAATATATTGATATTCAGCTTTTAGGTAGAGGACGGGAAACCATAGGCTATGCTACCTATAAGGATAGCTTTACCGTGGTGGAGGATCGCTTAAGTAGAGACGATATTGCCTTTTACAGTGGTGTTACCGGTTCTCGCAGCGTTACTCTTACATCAGGGGAATGGGTGGTGCTTTTCCCTTGGGAAGTGCATAAGCCTAACTGTAATGCGGGCACGGAGCCGGACTTAGTGCAAAAAATTGTTTTAAAGGTAAAAATGTGATTGACAAGATGACATCTTTTACATATAATATTGGTTGCGACACTTCAGAAATAAAAATTCCCCGATAGCTCAATCGGTAGAGCACTCGGCTGTTAACCGAGTTGTTGTAAGTTCGAGTCTTACTCGGGGAGCCATGGCCGGTTGGTCAAGTGGTTAAGACACCGCCCTTTCACGGCGGGATCATGGGTTCGAATCCCGTACCGGTCACCACTTACGGGCGATTAGCTCAGCTGGGAGAGCGCCTGCCTTACAAGCAGGATGTCGGC
>CAZTGQ010000310.1:0-1510 GCA_964613345.1 uncultured Acidaminococcales bacterium
ACACTATTTACTTTAAAATGCCAGACAAAAAGGCTCGTCCTAGGGACGAGCCTTTGACAAGCTAGTTATTTTTTAATTACTCTGATCCAGCCCTCTGGGCCTTCAATTTTGCCCTGTTGAATACCGGTCAAGGTATCATAAAGCTTTTGTACTACCGGACCCATTTTCTCCATACCGCTTGGTAAGCAAATATCCTGACCATGGTCTACAATCTTGCCCACGGGAGAAATAACTGCAGCGGTACCACATAAACCTGCTTCCGCAAATTCCTTCACCTCAGATAATTTCACAGGACGTTCCTCCACCTTCATATGGAGATAATGCTCTGCTAAATAAACCATGGAACGACGAGTAATAGAAGGCAGAATGGAGTCAGATTTGGGTGTAACCAAAACATTGTCCTTAGTCACAAAGAGAATGTTGGCACCACCTGTTTCCTCTACAAAGGTTCTAGTAGCAGCATCTAGGTAAAGATTCTCATCGTAGCCTTGAGCATGTGCCACAACATGAGCATGTAAACTCATAGCATAGTTAAGACCAGCCTTAATGTGGCCGGTACCATGGGGAGCAGCACGGTCAAAATCGCTAACACAAAGAGTGATCGGCTTAGCACCGCCCTTGAAGTAGGGGCCTACGGGAGTGCCAAAAATACGGAATTGATACTCATCTGCAGGTTTAACGCCAATAACCTCTCCTGTAGCAAACATAAAGGGACGTAGATATAAGGATGCACCTGAACCAAAGGGAGGCACCCAGTCCGCATTAGCTAAAACAACAGCATCCACAGCCTTAAGAAATTCCTCTTTGTCAAAAGGAGGCATTTCCATTCTCTTAGCAGAATCATACATACGTGCAGCATTTAAATCAGGACGGAAGGTAACGATACTGCCATCTTCTTGAGTGTAAGCCTTAAGACCTTCAAAAATTTCCTGGCAATAATGTAGGACACCGGCATCTTCACTCATGACGACTTGATTGTCTCCAGTGAGAAAGCCTTCGTCCCACTTTCCATCCTTATAATTGGCAACATAACGTTGCGGTGTTTTGCGATAGTTAAAACCAATTTCTGACCAATCTAGATTTACTTTACCCATTTCTAACTCCTCCAATTCGTCTAATCATGCAAAATATTATACCAATTTTCCTTCCATTACGCACGAAAATTCTATTTTTTCTGCTTCATAATCACATTCTCCTTCATTTTTCTATATTTATGTTCTTTTTGTAACACTAATACTCTGCTCCTAGCTTTTGTTTTAGGCCTTCTGTTTTAAGCCTCCTGTTTTAAGCCTTCTGTTCTAAGCCTTCTGTTTTAAGCCTTCCCCTAGAGGGGAAGGTGGCACGCCTTTGGCATGACGGATGAGGTGATTGGCAAATCTGCGACGAAATGTTCTTTTAATTCTTCTGTTCTAAGCCTTCTGTTCTAAGCCTTCTGTTTTAAGCCTTCTGTTTTAAGCCTTCCCCTAGAGGGGAAGGTGGCACGCCTTTGGCGTGACGGATGAGGTGATTA